>NZ_JBDOQR010000003.1:0-142610 GCF_039839315.1 Phaeobacter sp. CAU 1743
GGGCGCAAGGCGGACCCAGACCTCATCTGTCAACACAAACCGCTCTTCGTTCATTCAAACCTCCATTTTGGAAGCTTGAATCAGATTTCAGCCAGCTTGGGAATCCTGAATGTCCACAGACCCTAGGTGAGGGGCGGTAGATTGTTTCGGTTTGGGAAAAAGTGCCGGTTAGACCAAAGAGCGAATCGCTGACCAAAAGTTGCGAAGATGATTCTTTTGGATGGGAATGGTCAAAAAGGTCGCATGCCTTAAACATCCGTGCATAGAGTTGCCTTAAGTTTCATCACGAGTCGCGCAATAAAGCACGGAGAAGCGAGCATGAGCAGCCAGAACGAACCCAGTTTCCGCGAGAGCGTCGATTTGATGTTCAACCGGGCGGTCTCCATCATGGACCTGCCGCCGGGGCTTGAGGAAAAGATCCGGGTTTGCAACGCGACCTACACGGTGCGGTTTGGCGTGCGCCTGCGCGGCAAAATCCATACCTTCACCGGCTATCGCTCGGTCCACTCCGAACATATGGAGCCGGTCAAGGGCGGTATCCGCTATGCCATGGGCGTCAATCAGGACGAGGTCGAGGCGCTGGCGGCGCTGATGACCTATAAATGCGCCCTGGTCGAAGCGCCCTTTGGCGGCTCCAAGGGCGGTCTGTGCATCGATCCGCGCGAATACGAAGAGCACGAGCTGGAGCTGATCACCCGCCGTTTTGCCTATGAGTTGGCGAAACGCGATCTGATTCACCCCAGCCAGAACGTTCCGGCGCCCGACATGGGCACCGGTGAACGCGAAATGGCCTGGATTGCCGACCAGTATGCGCGCATGAACACCACTGATATCAACTCTCGTGCCTGCGTCACCGGCAAGCCCCTCAATGCTGGCGGGATCGCTGGCCGGGTCGAAGCAACGGGGCGCGGCGTGCAATACGCCCTGCGGGAGTTCTTCCGCCACCCCGAGGATATTGCCAAGGCGGGCCTGTCTGGCACCCTCGATGGCAAGCGCGTCATTGTGCAGGGCCTTGGCAACGTGGGCTATCACGCCGCCAAGTTCCTGAGCGAGGAAGATGGTGCTCTCATTACCGGGATCATCGAACGCGACGGTGCCCTGCACCGCGAAGAGGGGCTGGACGTGGAGGCCGTGCGCAACTGGATCGTCAAACATGGCGGCATCTCCGGGTATCCCGACGCCACCCATACTGCTGATGGTGCCGCGCTTTTGGAGCAGGACTGCGACATCCTGATCCCGGCGGCGCTGGAAGGCGTTATCAACATGTCCAACGCCGCCCGCATCAAGGCGCCGCTGATCATTGAGGCGGCCAATGGCCCGGTCACCGCCGGTGCGGATGAGGTGCTGCGCGACAAGGGTACGGTGATCATTCCGGACATGTACGCCAACGCGGGCGGCGTGACGGTCTCTTACTTTGAATGGGTCAAGAACCTCAGCCACATCCGCTTTGGCCGTATGCAGCGCCGTCAGGAAGAGGCGCGTCACCAACTGGTGGTGGACCAGATGGAGAGCCTGAGCGAGGCGCTGGGCAAGACTTGGTCGCCAAGCCCGGATTTCAAACAGAGGTATCTGCGCGGTGCCGATGAGCTTGAGCTGGTGCGTTCCGGCCTCGATGATACCATGCGTATCGCCTACCAGTCGATGCGCGAGGTCTGGCATGACCGCGACGACGTGATGGATCTGCGCACTGCCGCCTATCTGGTCTCGATCGAAAAAGTCGCTGCTAGCTACCGCGCCAAGGGGCTGTAAGGGGCATTTCTCGCAAACAGCTGATCGCAATCTTGCGGCGGGCCCTGTGCCCGCCGTTTCTGTGTGTGAGAGGCTTGCTGATGAGGCTACGGCAGTGTGGGAATTTGCACCTTGGTCCAGTTGCGTCACGATCTGTCGTATTGAGGACTAGACAGACCTGCCCAGAAAGGGTGCATTGCGGCCTGTGCGATGCGCGGTCCCGGAGCTTTCTGTCGAAAAAGGGGTAGGAGCCGCCCGGTAAAATCGCTAGCACTACGATAGAGCCTGCGGCGCCATACATGCGCAGCGAGGGCGAGACTGAAAGGTGGAGGTCACAGATGCGGTTTTCGGGTTGGCGGGTGCTGAAGGAAGGGCTGACCGGCAACAAGGGCTGGCGTCCGCATTGGCGCGATCCCGAGCCCAAGCGCGAATATGATGTGATCATCATCGGCGGCGGTGGCCACGGTCTGGCGACGGCTTACTATCTGGCCGCTGAGCACGGTATTACCAATGTCGCGGTGCTGGAGCGTGGTTATATCGGCGGTGGCAACGTAGGGCGCAACACCACCATCGTGCGCGCCAACTACTACCTTCCGGGCAACTCCGAATTCTACTCTCACTCCCTGCGCCTGTGGGAAAGCCTGGAGCAGGAGCTGAACTATAACGCGATGATGTCGCAGCGCGGGATCATCAACCTGTTTCACAACGACGGCCAGCGCGATGCCATCGTTCGGCGGGGCAACTCCATCGTCAATCAGGGCGACGATGCGGAACTTCTGGACCGCGAAGGCGTGCGCCGCATGGCGCCATTCCTCAACTTCGAAAACAACCGCTTTCCGATCATGGGCGGTCTGCTGCAGCGCCGGGCCGGCACTGCGCGCCACGATGCGGTGGCCTGGGGCTTTGCCCGTGGCGCCGACATGCGCGGGGTCGATCTGATCCAGAACTGCGAAGTCACCGGTATCGACGTTGAAAACGGACGCGTCACGGGGGTGCAGACCGCGCGCGGGCCTATCCGGGCCAAGAAGGTCGCGATGGCTGCGGCCGGGCGCTCCGGTCAGGTGGCGGCAATGGCGGGGCTGACCCTGCCGATCGAAAGCCACGTCTTGCAGGCCTTCGTTTCCGAAGGGGTGAAGCCGATCATCGACAACGTCATCACCTTTGCCGAGGGGCATCTGTATATCAGCCAGTCCGACAAGGGCGGGCTGGTCTTTGGCAGCTATCTTGATTTCTACAGCTCTTATGCGGCCCGGGGGAACCTGCCGATGGTGGAGCACACCATGGAAACCTGCATGGCCATGGTACCTGCGGTGGGCAAGGCACGGCTCTTGCGCAGCTGGGGCGGCATCATGGATATGACGCCGGACGGCTCACCCATCATCGACCATTCGCCCATCGACGGGCTCTATCTCAATTGCGGCTGGTGCTACGGCGGCTTCAAGGCAACGCCGGGCTCCGGAAATGTCTACGCGCATCTTATTGCCACCGACCGCCCGCATGGCGCGGCAACCCGGTTCAAACTGGATCGTTTCCGCACCGGCGCCGGACTCATGGATGAGGAGGGGACCGGTGCTCAGCATAACCTGCATTGACCCCGCGACGCGCCGAACAGCGGCAACACAGATGAACGGAATACGGATCAGAACCACGGGAGTGCGGCAGTCATGAGGATCACCTGCCCGAATTGCGGAGAGCGGGACCGCCGCGAATTCTACTATCGCGGTGCGGCGCTGGAGCAGCCCGCTGCGGATGCGGATCTGGACGTCTGGCACCAGCACGTGAACCTGCGGGAAAATCCGGCAGGTCCGCTGGAAGAGCTTTGGTATCACGAAATGGGCTGCGGCGCCTGGCTGAAGGTGCTGCGCAATACCGCAAGCCATGAGATCCTTGAGGTGACACTGGCCTCGGACGCGGGTCTGGGAGGTGCGGCATGAGCATGAGATTGCCCGGCAAGGGGCTGGTCGAGGGCGCAAAGCCGGTCACCTTCTCCTTCAATGGTCGCCACATGATGGGGCTCGAAGGGGACACGTTGGCTTCGGCCTTGCTGGCCAATGGGGTGCATCTGGTGGGTCGGTCGTTCAAATACCACCGCCCGCGTGGCATCCTCACCGCTGGCAGCGAGGAGCCGAACGCGCTGGTCACGGTGGGCAGCGGCGAATTCGCCGATCCCAATGTGCGGGCCACCACGCAGGAGCTGTTCGAAGGGCTGAGCGCCAGCAGCCAGAATTGCTGGCCTTCGGTCGAGACGGACCTGATGGCGGTCAATGATCTGGCGGCGCCGTTCCTGGGCGCGGGGTTCTACTACAAGACTTTCATGTGGCCGGCAGCCTTCTGGGAAAAGCTGTATGAGCCGATGATCCGCCGCGCGGCGGGGCTTGGTGCACTCAGCGGCGCGGCCGATCCGGATTGCTACGAAAAGGCCTATGCCTTCTGCGACCTTCTGGTGATCGGATCGGGGCCTGCGGGTCTGATGGCGGCGTTGGTGGCGGGGCGCGCGGGCGCCGATGTAATCCTGGCCGAAGAGGACAGCCGCATGGGCGGGCGTCTTCTGGCAGAACAGGAAGACATCGACGGCAAGCCTGCCAACCTCTGGGCAAAGGACGCTTTGAAAGAGCTGTCGGAGATGGACAATGTGCGTCTTATGCCGCGCACGGCCGTGACCGGCGCCTATGATCAGGGCACCTATGGCGCGCTGGAGCGTGTCGCCCACCACCTGCCGCGCCGTCATTCGCTGAAGGAATGCCATCTGCCGCGCGAATGTTTCTGGCGTATCTCCGCCAAACACGCGGTACTGGCGGCCGGCGCGATCGAGCGTCCGGTTGCCTTCCGCAACAACGACCGCCCAGGCATCATGACCGCCAGCGCGGTGCGGGCCTATCTCAACCGCTGGGGCGTTGCCCCGGGGGAGCGGGTTACCATCTTTGCCAATAACGACGATGCGCACCGCACCGCCCGTGATCTGGCACAGGCAGGCGTGCATGTCGCGGCGCTGATCGACAGCCGCCACGATGCGCCGGGAAGTGATCTCTTCCCGGTAATGAAGGGCGCGCAGGTCTGCGACGCAGGCGGGCGCAAGCGGCTGGAAAACATCACCGTGCGTTCTGTCGCTGGTGAGGAAAAGATCCAGACAGATTGCCTCGCCATGTCGGGCGGCTGGAACCCGTCGGTGCATCTGACCTGCCATCTGAATGCCCGCCCGGTCTGGCGCCGCGATATCGCCGCCTTTGTGCCGCGCGAGGGCAGCGTGCCGGGTATGGTGACAGCGGGGGCCTGCAATGGCGAGTTCTCCACTGCCGGTGCCCTGCGCGAAGGCGCTGCAGCGGCAAGTACTGCGCTTGAGGCGCTGGGCCTCAAGGTGGTCTCTGCGGATCTGCCGCAGGCCGAGGATGACCCCTATCGTATCACCCCCTTGTGGGCGGTGCCGGGCAAGGGGCGCGCCTGGCTCGATTTCCAGAACGACGTTACCGTCAAGGATGTGAAACAGGCCGCCGGAGAGAATTTCCGCTCGGTCGAGCATATGAAACGCTACACCACCCAAGGTATGGCGACGGATCAGGGCAAGAACTCGAACGTGGCGGCGCTGGCGGTGCTGGCTGATGCTACTGGGCGCAGCATCCCGGAGACCGGCACAACCACCTTCCGTCCACCCTTTGTGCCGGTCAGCATCGGCGCCATGGGTGCGGGGGCCGAGGGGCAGGGCTTCAAGCCGCAGCGCCACCTGACCTCGCATCAGGCAAGCGATGAACGCGGTGCGCAGCAGCTGGAAGTCGGCCTGTGGTACCGCGCAGCCTATTTCCCGAAACACGGGGAGACCAACTGGCGTCAGTCCTGCGACCGCGAAGTCACATATGTGCGCAATCATGTGGGCATCTGCGATGTGTCGACCCTGGGCAAGATCGACATTCAGGGCCCCGACGCGGGCAAGCTGCTGGATTACGTCTATACCAACATGTTCTCGACCCTGAAGGTCGGGCGAACGCGCTATGGCCTGATGCTGCGCGAAGATGGCTTTGTCATGGACGATGGCACCACCGCGCGGCTGGGTGACGAGCATTTCGTGATGACCACCACCACCTCTGGTGCCGGCCAGGTGATGGCGCATCTGGAATGTGTGATGCAGGTCCTGCGCCCCGACTGGGATGTGCGCATCGCCTCGGTCACCGAACAATGGGCGCAGTTCGCCGTCGCCGGGCCCAAGGCGCGGGCGCTGCTGAATGGTCTTCTCGACAATGAGATCGACAGCGAAAGCTGGCCCTTCATGGCCTGTGGTGAGGTTTCGGTGATGGGCGTCGCGGGGCGGCTGTTCCGCATCTCCTTCAGCGGCGAGGAAGCCTATGAACTGGCGGTTCCGGCCCGCTATGGCGATGCTCTGTTCCGCGAGTTGGTCTCGCGCGCCGAGGCCACAGGCGGCGGTGCCTACGGCATGGAGGCGCTCAATGTCCTCAGGATCGAAAAGGGCTTTATCACCCACGCGGAAATCAACGGCACCGTGACGGCCTTTGACCTTGGGCTGCAGGGTATGATGTCGAAAAAGAAGGATTTCTTTGGAAAGCCCATGTCCCAGCGCGAAGGGTTGATGGCAGAGGATCGTATGCAGATGGTCGGCCTCAAACCCGTCGGCGCGGTCAAGCAGTTGACCGCTGGGGCGCATCTGTTCAATCCCGAGGACCCGGTCGAGCGGGTGCACGATCAGGGCTATGTCACCTCGGCCGGGTTCTCGCCCACGCTGGGGCATTCCATTGCACTGGCCTTCCTGACGAAGGGCGCGAAGCGGATCGGCGATACCGTGCGTCTGGTCGATCACATGCGTGGCATCGACACCCTGTGCGAAGTGGTTGAACCGCAATTCTATGACCCGGAAGGAGAGCGTGCCCGTGGCTGAACTGACTGCAAAAAGCCCCTGTGACGGTCTGCTGCCGGTCACCGTTGGCGCCCTGAAGCTGAGCGAAGAGGATCTGGGCTATCTGACCACCATCGCGGTGTTCAACGGTAAGGATCAGGCATTGGAGGCGGCGCTTGAGGCCGCCCATGGCATGAAACTGCCAGCGCCGGGACGCAGCACCGGCAAGGCGGGCAGCCGCGCGATCTGGTTCGGTCGGGACATGGCGCTGCTGGCCGGGCCTCAGCCAGATCCGACGCTGGCCGACCATGCCGCGCTGACGGATCAAAGCGATGCCTGGGCCGTGGTGCGGCTTGAAGGGGCTGGGGCTGAAGATGTCCTGGCTCGGCTGTGTCCTATCGATCTGCGCGTGCAGAGCTTCAAGCGCGGCCACACTGCGCGTACCGAATTGCGTCACATGATGGCTTCGGTCACCCGCATTGGCGCGGACAGTTTCCAGATCATGGTGTTCCGCTCGCTTGCGGCGACGCTGGTGCACGATCTGAAAACAGCCATGGAAGCCGTCGCCGCGCGGGGGTAGTCTTCCGGGATCACCAACTGATTCCCGGAGCGTATCTATGATCCGCATTCTTCCCGTCGCGACCCCTGTCGCAGCCATTGTGGCTGCCCTCCTTTCTGCGCCCGCATATGCAGATGAAAACAAAGAGGAAAGCTGCAAATATCAAGGGCAGGTGATGGCCGCCGTGCAGCAGGCGCGGATGGACCGGGTGCGGCAGGAAAAGGTGGAGCAGACGATTCTGGCGGACAATCCCGACTGGCCGGAACAGTATTCCAAGGCGATCCCGCAACTGACCGCGCATGTCTACTCATTGAAGCGCCGCGACGTGCGCAAGGTGGACCTTGGCGCCACCTTTGAAGAGCAGTGCCTGGAAAACTGGGATCAGATCCAGGCGATGAAAAAACAGCTGCAATCGAACTGACATGTCTCTGCCGCCCGGTTTTCTGGATGAATTGCGTACCCGGACCAGCCTGACCGCTGTCGTCGGGCGCAAGGTCATGTGGGATCAGCGCAAATCCAACATGGGCAAGGGCGACATGTGGGCGCCCTGTCCGTTTCATCACGAAAAAACCGCCAGTTTCCACGTCGATGACCGCAAGGGCTTTTACTATTGCTTTGGCTGTCAGGCCAAAGGTGATGCGCTGAAATTCGTGCAGGAAACCGAAAACGTCGGCTTCATGGAGGCGGTCGAGATCCTCGCGGGGGAGGCGGGCATGGAGATGCCCCGGCGCGACCCGCAGGCGCAGCAGAAACAGGACCGCCGCGGCCAGCTGGCCGAGGTGATGGAACAGGCTGTGCAATTCTTCCGCCTGCAACTGAACACCCAAGGCGGCACCGCCGCGCGCGCCTATCTGGCGGGACGTGGCCTGACTGGTGAGGCGCTGGAGCGCTGGCAGATCGGCTTTGCCCCCGATGGTTGGCAGGGGCTTTGGGATCACCTGCGCGGCAAAAGCGTGCCCGAGGACCTGATCATGGCGGCTGGGCTTGCCAAGCCTTCAAGCAAGGGCGGCAAACCCTATGACACCTTCCGCAACCGGATCATGTTCCCGATCCGCGATGCGCGGGGACGGGCGATTGCATTTGGCGGGCGGGCGATGGACCCTAACGACAACGCCAAATACCTGAACTCTCCCGAGACCGAGCTCTTTGACAAGGGTCGCAGCCTGTACAATCACGGTCCGGCCCGCGCCGCCGCTGGGCGGGACACGCCACTGATCGTGGCCGAAGGCTATATGGATGTGATCGCTTTGTCAGAAGGCGGCTTTGCTTCCTGCGTGGCGCCGCTGGGCACGGCGATTACCGAAAATCAGCTGCAGATGCTGTGGCGGATGTCGGATGAGCCCGTGATCGCCCTTGATGGCGACAAGGCGGGTGTCCGCGCGGCCATGCGGCTGATCGATCTGGCGCTGCCGCGTCTCGAGGCTGGGAAATCCCTGCGTTTTGCGATCATGCCGGAGGGCAAGGATCCCGACGACATGATCCGCAGCGAAGGCCCCGCCGCGGTGCAGGCCGTGCTGGATCAGGCGATGCCGATGGTGAAACTGCTGTGGCAGCGCGAAACCGAAGGGCGTGTGTTCGACAGCCCCGAACGCAAGGCGGCGCTGGACAAGGCGCTGCGCGAAAAGATCCGACTGATCCGCGATCCCTCCATCCGCCAGCACTATGGCGAGGATATCAAGGAGCTGCGCTGGCAGCTGTTCCGCGGCAACCGTCCGCAGCGCAGCGAAGGGTTTTCCCCGACGGGCAGCAGCCCCAAGGGCGGACGCGGTTTTCGCGACGGAGCGCGACCCCCTTGGCGCGGACCGGGAGCGGTTCTAACCCCACTGGCCAGCACCCGCAGCTCGCTGCTGGCCGGATCGGACGAGGCAGGCCTGGCCCGCGCACGCGAAGCTGTCATTCTGGCCACCGTGATCACCACCCCTGCGGTGGTCCATGAGTTCGAAACCAATCTGGAGCGGATGCTGTGCACCGATCCGGATCTGGCGGCCCTGCGCGACATGGTCCTGCGCTATGGCATCGACGCACCGGAGCGGCTGAAAGAAGAAATCGAATACAGCCTAGGCCCGCACGCTCTTGAAAATCTCTTTGCCCTTCGCCATGTGGCAATTATCCCCTGCCTGCGCAAACCCGGCGATGCTGAGGCTGCCCGGCTGACACTGGCCGAAGAGTTCCCGAAACTCGAAGCCCTGCGCGGGCTGGACGCGGAACTGGCCGAGGCGGAGGAGGACCTGAGCGGTCTTGCGGACGAGGCTTTGACCTGGCGGTTGAAGCAGGCCGCCGAGGCGCGGAACAGGGCCGTGCGAAGTGAAAATGAAGACAGGGCACAATATGACGTTGGCGAGAACGGCGCCCGTCTGGATCGCGAGGAACGCGATGCATTTGGCGCCCTTCTGGACCGAATCGGCTTTTCCGAGAAATGACACACCTTTCGACAAAAGGGTGTTTTCCTAAGGAAGAGCGAAAGAAAATTGGGTAAACGGGGTGACGAATCAGAAGTTCGCGCTAATGATTCGCGATACCCGAATCGCCCCAGCCTCTTAGAGGAGCATTGAATGGCCGCCAAAGACACCGACGACCGCAAACCTGACGATCAGGAAGCCGAAATCTCTCTGGACATGAGCCAGGCCCAGGTCAAGAAGATGATCGCGGAGGCCCGCGAGAAGGGGTACATCACCTACGATCAGCTCAATCAGGTGCTGCCGCCGGATCAGGTCAGTTCGGAGCAGATCGAGGACGTGATGTCGATGCTCTCCGAAATGGGCATCAATATCATCGAAGACGAAGAGGCCGAAGAGGAAGAGCAGAACAAAGGCTCGACCGAACTGGTGACGACCGAATCCAATCGCGAAGTCGCGGTGGCCGGGGCGGCTGCGGAAAAACTGGACCGCACCGATGATCCGGTCCGCATGTATCTGCGTGAAATGGGCTCTGTCGAACTGCTGAGCCGCGAAGGCGAGATCGCCATCGCCAAGCGGATCGAAGCCGGCCGGAATACGATGATCCTGGGCCTCTGCGAAAGCCCGCTGACCTTCCAGGCGATCACGATCTGGCACGACGAACTCCTGTCCGAAGACATTCTGCTGCGCGACGTCATCGATCTTGAGGCCACCTTTGGCAACCAGATGGACGAAGAGGGCGAAGTTGCCGAACCGGTGGTGAACACCGGTGCGGTGTCCGATGCCGCCAAACCCGCCAAGGAAGACAAGGGGCCCGAACTCGACGCCGACGGCAATCCGATTGCCAGCGATGACGACGATGACGAGGACGAACAGGCCAATATGTCTCTGGCTGCGATGGAGGCCGCACTCAAGGATCGCGTGCTGACCACGCTGGAGCAGATCTCCTCGGATTACGCTCAGCTGAGCGAAATGCAGGACAGCCGGATTTCGGCCACTCTGAATGAGGACGGATCGTTCAGCGCGCAGGACGAAAAGACCTACCAACAGCTGCGGTCCGAGATCGTGGAACTGGTGAATGGTCTGCACCTGCACAACAACCGTATCGAAGCCCTGATCGACCAGCTTTACGGCATCAACCGCCGCGTGATGCAGATCGATAGCGCCATGGTGAAGCTGGCTGACCAGGCCCGTATTAACCGTCGCGAATTCGTCGAGGAATACCGTGGCCGCGAGCTGGATCCGAACTGGCTGGCGGATATGTCCGCGAAACCGGGGCGGGGCTGGCAGATGTTCATCGAACGCTCCACCGACAAGGTAGAAGAGCTGCGCGCTGACATGGCGCAGGTCGGCCAGTATGTCGGTCTCGATATCAGCGAGTTCCGCCGCATTGTGCAGCAGGTGCAGAAGGGTGAAAAAGAGGCGCGTCAGGCCAAGAAGGAAATGGTCGAGGCGAACCTGCGTCTCGTGATCTCCATCGCGAAGAAGTACACCAACCGCGGCCTGCAGTTCCTCGACCTCATCCAGGAAGGCAACATCGGCCTGATGAAGGCGGTGGATAAGTTCGAATACCGCCGCGGCTACAAGTTCTCCACCTATGCGACCTGGTGGATCCGTCAGGCGATCACCCGCAGTATCGCGGATCAGGCGCGCACGATCCGGATCCCGGTCCACATGATCGAGACGATCAACAAGCTGGTCCGCACAGGCCGTCAGATGCTGCACGAAATCGGCCGCGAGCCGACGCCGGAAGAACTGGCTGAAAAGCTGCAGATGCCGCTTGAGAAGGTCCGCAAGGTGATGAAGATCGCCAAAGAGCCGATCAGCCTCGAAACCCCGATCGGGGACGAGGAAGACAGCCAACTGGGCGATTTCATCGAGGACAAGAACGCGGTACTGCCGCTCGACAGTGCCATTCAGGAAAACCTCAAGGAAACCACCACCCGGGTTCTGGCCTCGCTCACCCCGCGCGAGGAACGGGTTCTGCGGATGCGTTTTGGCATTGGCATGAACACCGACCACACGCTCGAAGAGGTCGGTCAGCAGTTCAGCGTGACCCGCGAACGGATCCGTCAGATCGAAGCGAAAGCGCTGCGGAAGCTCAAACATCCCAGCCGCAGCCGCAAGCTGCGCAGCTTCCTCGACCAGTGATCAAAAAGGCGCCCCTCACGGCGCCTTTTTCTTTCTTCCGAAAGGCGTTGAATGCCCTTCCCGTGCAGGCATCTCGCGGGAAGGGCGACGGGCCTGCGCACCTCGTTAACCATCTCTTTACCCTGATCCTTGCCCTTGGCGGGGGAGCTGCGTAAACTTTTGGTTAAGGAACTTTGCATTTCGGGGGAAATGATGTCTGCAAACCGGGGAACCACCGCCGCTCTGAGTGAACTTGAGGAAAAGCTTCTGCATCTCAAGAACCTGACCGAGGCCAACCAGTTCATGCTGGAGGTTCTGAAGGATCAAGGCGAACGCTTGCAGGAAATCGACGGCGATACCGCGCGCAGCATGCTGCGGGAGCAGGCACGAAGCCGGTTCAGCCCGACCAAGGGAAAGACGCCGAAACCCGAAGTTCTGGCCATTCTGGAACAGACACTCGGCACACAGCAAAGCGCGCAGATCATTCCCTTTCCCAAACGCAACTGATCCCGGCCCGTCTGGGGAGCTGGATGTGCAGGCGGCCGCGTACTTGCTGCGGAATGCGAACTAAAGCAGCTCTTTGCTGATCTTCTCTAAGTGAGGGCGCCGCCCCTTGGTTCTGCCGACGGGGATCCCTATGTTTGAGAAAACAACGGATTTCCTGCCATGAAGAATTTTCTATCCAGCCTCGGGTGCGCCCTTTTTCTCCTGTCTCCCTCCGTCGGGCAGGCCTTCACGCTTGCCAATGGGGTGCAGGTGAATGCCGTGAGTGACACGGTGTTCGAAGTCGTTCCGCGCAGTTCTGGCACAGTTGAGGAATTCTGGTGCGGGGCCTCCGAATATGCTCGTCGTGTGCTTGGGGCCGATTGGCGCGACTCGATTTATGTCCTGCGTGGGCGCGGTGAAAGCGTCACCACAGGTAAGAGGTCTGCCGTGCAATTTACCCTTTCGGCTGATCAGGTCGCCGGGCTGGGCACGGATCGCGGTTGGTTCACCTTTGGCATCCGTCCCGGCGACTCCATGTCGGTCCAGCAGGCCAGAACCTATTGCAACCAGCGTCCGATCCGTCCCTGATACAAAGGCCGGTGGGCGCGCCACGTTCGAAGCGACAGATACACGAGAGCGTGATAGCCCCGGGGCTGGCGCGAAGCGGGGCTGGCCCTAGGATCATACCGTGTCATGAATAGAACTTGACGGTATTGGAGGGTGTCGCAATGGCGCGAAGATTTTCATTTGCAGTGGTCGTCTTTTCGGCCTCGGCGGCTTTTGGTCTTGCCGGGGCGGCCGACGCCTTTACCAGCCGCAAGTCGGCGCGGGTCAACCCGGTATCGGAGCAGGTGTTCGAGGTCGTTCCGATCGCAGGCGGGACCGGATTGGACTATTGGTGCGGCGCTGGGGATTATGCCGTGCGTGCGCTTGGCGCGCCGATGTCGGCAATGGTTTATGTGTCCCGCGCCATGGGACCCAGCGACACGACCAACCGCCGCTCTGCGGTGCAGTTCACGCTCGATGCGAATATGCTGGCGGCAGCGGAGCCTATCACTAATCCGCCAATCAACCGCCTGAACGTCGGCGATGCGATGCAGGTGCGCGCAGCCCTGTCATTCTGCCACCAATTGCCGACGGGTTTCTGACCCGCTGACGGGCGCTGGCGAACCGGCTGAGGTCGCCGAACAGCGGGCCTGTGCTATACTTCTGGTGACGCAACAGGGGAGTAGAGCGATGAAACCGATGTTCTGGCCTGCCTTGGCCTTTGCGACAGCCCTTGCGGTGCAGCCTGTTACCGCGCAATCCGTCTCGGTGCAGGCCTGGTGGTCTTGGAACCGCCACGAAGTGCTGCCTGTCGAAGAGGGTGTCTGGGAAGTGGTGAGCCGGGTCGGCACCTCGGCGCAGGATTACTGGTGTGGGATCGGGGATTTTGCCATATCGCAGCTGCGTACCAGCGCCACCCAGCGGATCTATGTCTGGGAGGGGGTCGGCCCTTCGGTCAACCGCCCCGGCAGAAAATCGGTGAAATTCGCGCTGACCCCACCGCCGGGAGCGAGTACGGAAAAAGGGTATTCCCTGTCGGTGAAAAAGCCGGGCTACAACCTGAACGCCGCCACCGCCCGCAACTATTGCTATGACCGGTTCGACGATCCTTTCTTCCGGCGCCCCTGATCACTTCATCGCGACCCTTGTGAAGCAGCGCGTCCTGCGGCAATGCTGTCCCCATGCAAACCGAATTTCAGATCGAAACGGCCGGGCAGGGCCTTTACGAATTCACCCGAGAGCTTCAGTCCTGGGTTGGGTCCTGCGGTGTGCGGCAGGGGTTGCTGACGTTGTTCGTGCGGCACACTTCCTGCTCCCTACTGATACAGGAAAACGCTGACCCCGAGGTGCAGACGGATCTTCGGGCCTATTTTGCCCGACTGGTGCCGCCCAGCACGGACCCATCGATGTCTTATCTGCGCCATACCTACGAAGGCCCCGATGATATGCCCGCCCATATCAAGGCAGCAATGATGCCGGTCAGCCTGTCGATCCCGGTCACGGATGGCGCGGCTGTTCTGGGCACCTGGCAGGGGGTCTACCTGTTTGAACACCGCGACGCGCCGCACCGGCGCAAGGTTGCGGCGCATCTTGCGTGAACTGCTTGATCTAGCGGTGTGATTTCGCCTCTACCCAAACTGTTGAGGCTGTCCTATAGTTGTGGGTAACTGCGCCGGGTCAGGCGCAATCTACAGGCATTGATCATGAAGGGGACTGGCTGATGCGCTGCCCGTTTTGCGGAAATATCGATACTCAGGTCAAGGATTCGCGCCCGGCAGAGGATCACGTGTCGATCCGTCGCCGCCGCTTCTGCCCGGCCTGTGGCGGGCGTTTCACCACCTACGAACGGGTGCAGCTGCGCGATCTGGTGGTGGTCAAGACCAACGGCAAACGCGAAGACTTCGACCGGGACAAGCTGGAGCGCTCGATCCGCATTTCGATGCAGAAGCGCCCGATCGACCCCGAGCGTATCGATCAGATGATCTCGGGCATTGTCCGCCGCCTTGAAAGCATGGGCGAGACGGATATTCAGTCCAAGAAGATCGGCGAGATCGTCATGGAGGCTTTGGCCCGGATCGACACCGTCGCCTATGTGCGCTTTGCCAGCGTTTACAAGAATTTCCAGGCCGCCGATGATTTCGAGGACTTCGTCCACGAATTGCGCCCGCACCCCCCGGAAGAGTGATCACCCCGATGAGCCGTTATGACATTGCCGTGGATGAACGGTTCATGGCGCTGGCCCTGTCCCTGGGGCGGCGTGGGCATGGCAATTGCTGGCCCAACCCGGCGGTGGGCTGCGTCATCGTCAAGGATGGCCGCATCGTCGGGCGGGGCTGGACCCAACCGGGCGGGCGGCCGCACGCGGAGCCGCAGGCGCTTGCACAGGCAGGCGCAGCGGCGCGTGGCGCCACCGTCTATGTGACCCTTGAACCCTGTTCGCATCATGGTGCGACACCGCCATGTGCGCAGGCGCTGATCGACGCCGGGGTGGCGCGTGTGGTCGCGGCCATCGGCGATAGTGATCCGCGGGTGTCCGGCCAGGGGTTTGAAATGCTGCGGTATGCCGGGGTGGAGGTCACCACCGGGGTTCTCGCAGAACAGGCCGCCCGCGATCACGCTGGTTTCTTCCTGAAGACCGAACAGGGGCGGCCCTTCGTTACACTGAAGCTGGCCAGCAGTTTTGACGGGCGGATTGCCACCGGATCGGGGCAGAGCAAATGGATCACGGGCCCCGAAGCACGCCGCGCAGTGCATGCTATGCGTGCCTGTCATGATGCGGTCATGGTCGGCGCTGGGACCGTGCGGGCGGATGATCCCTCGCTGACCGTGCGCGATCTGGGCATCGACAAACAGCCGGTGCGGGTGATTGCCTCCCGCCATCTGGATCTGCCGCTGATGAGCCAGCTGGCCCGCACTGCGCAAGAGGTGCCGGTCTGGCTGTGCCACGGGCAGGGCGCCGATATTGAGCGGCTGCGCGCCTGGGAGGGGCTGGGCGCCCGGTTGCTGCCCTGTGCCAGCCACGGGGTGCAACTCTCGGCAGTGGATATCCTGCAGCAGCTTGGTCAGGCGGGTCTGACCCGCGTGTTCTGCGAAGGCGGCAGCGCGCTGGCGGCCTCATTGCTGGCCTTTGATCTGGTGGATGAGCTGATCGGCTGCACCGCCGGGATCGGCATTGGCGCCGAGGGGCTGCCCTCGATTGGCGCGCTTGGCCTTGGACGGCTGGACGAGGCGCCGCGGTTTGAACTGGCTGAGGTGCGCCCGCTGGGCGGTGATATCCTGCATCGCTGGCGCCGGGCGCTGAGCTAAGGACGACAGCTCACCGCCACAGGTGGGCGTAGGTTGCAAACAGGCCCTGTAGTTTTGACAGGCTGCGGTTGCCAAGGCCGGGCGATGGTTGCTCGCCCTTGATCAGGCGCTCAACCACGACCTCGACAGGGCAGGGCAGCCCTGTGACCGGGTCGTGATAGCGCGGATAGTCGATCAATACCGCATGGGCCAAGCCCATAAGACCTGGCCGGGCCTTGCGCCAGGCCGGGGCGGAGATGATATCCCGGGTCAGCCCCCAGCCGGCATAGAAGGGGGATCCGACCACGGTCACCTTGACGCCCCTCAGCAGTGCCTCGAACCCCAAGAGCGAGGTCATGGTCCAGACCTCCTGCACGTGATCCAGAAGCGCCATCGGATCGGCATTCTGCGCCACGACATCGGCCAGATCCTCGGGCACGATCTGCCCCTTGCGAAGACCTGCTTCGACATCTGGGTGGGGCTTGTAGATGATCACCGCCTTGGGATTGGCGGCGCGCACAGCGCGCAAGAGATCCAGATTGCTGCGTATCTTGCCCGCTCCCGCCAGGATCGAGGCATCGTCTTCGACCTGACCGGGCACGAGGATCCGGTGCCCATCGGGCAGGTCCGGAATGTCTCCGCCCAGATTGTATTTTGACAGGCTGTTCTGCGTCAGGCTTATGATCAGTCGCTCGGCGCGGCGGGCCTCGGCATCGTTCAGGTTTTCGCGCTGGGCGATCAGGTCATCCAGATCCGAGGGCTGGCGCGGATCGTAATAGATCCCCTGCCGGTCCAGAACCAACGACATCGGCGGCACCAGTTCGGCACCAAGACCGCGCGAGCGCAGGAAGCCGTCCTCTAGATGAAAAGCCCCGGCGTGGGATTTGTCTGCTTTGGAGGCCCAGACCATCCAGTTGCGCCCGCTCTTGCGTGCTTTTTCCGGGTTTTCGGTAAACAGCATCTTCTTTTCGCTGCCGAAAAACCCCTGCAACGGCCCGCGTTTCCACATCCGCATGCCGGACGCCGCCCAGCCGACGCGATCCTGCCGCCAGGCGCGCACGCGGGCCTCCAGCGCGTCGATCACGGTTTCCAGCTCGCACAGCTGGTCGCGGAAGGGGTCGTACCAGGTGGGGTACAGGATCATTGCCGCGGAAAACAGTTGTGCGCGGGTCAGGCGGCGGTTGCGGCGCGGCGGCGGCATCTCGTCCTGCGTCAGGCCCCAACCGGCATAGAAGGGCTGGCCAAAGACGCGCGGTTTGTGGCCAGCCAGAATGGCCTCGAACCCCAGTTGCGAGGAGACGGTATAGACCGCGACCGCACCCTCCAGCAGCGGCCAGGGCGACACGGGACGCGTCAGCAGTTCTATCCGATCATTGGCATCTTCCGGGCCGAAATAGCCAGGCCGGTATCCGGCGCGGGTTTCCGGATGGGTCTTGATCAGAATACGGGCGCCGGGGTTTTCCTCTTGCGCGAAAACCAGCATTTCGCGGAACCGCGCTGCATCTGCTCCTGAGGCCGTGACCGAGGCATCGCCGCGCGCCTGATCCACCACCAGCACGTAACCGGGATCGGGAACCGGCGCTTCGGCAGCGTAGGCGTTGTACTTGCTGAGATGCGCATCCATCAGCCGCCCGATGGCATCACGGGCGCGGCGCATCATGCTGCTGTCATCCAAGGGGTGCGTGGCCAGCAGCTGCTCCAGGTCAGACGGCGTGTTGGCGTCGAAATGCGCGCCCGAGCGGTCCAGCAGCAGCCCCAGAGGAGGCTCACCCGCGCGCCCCGGATAGACCGAGCGTAGAAAGGCGTCTTCGACCCGCAGCAGGGCAGAACCATATTTGTGAGCGATAGCCTTTCCACGATGGGCAGTGGGGGAATTACCCCAGATCCCCACCAGATCACCCTCGCCCGGCAGGCCCAGCCGGATGTCATATCCGGCAAGGGAGAGGATCCGCCGCAGCCGGGACTGGGTCAGGAAACCGCCGTTGTAAACAAAAAGCCGGGATCTGTCGTTCCCGGCTTTCGTTATGCCTGTCGGCGGCCTTAGCATCGCGGTGTTACCCGTCAGCGATGGAGGCGGCGCTCGACAGCGATCCAAGCGGCGAGACCAGCAGCGAAATCGTCTTGGTCCACTGGGTATAGGGCGCCTCGGTGACATAGAGCGTGTCATCATCGCGGATCACGAAATCGCGGGCAATGAACAGCCCGTTCGGCTGCGTTAGATTCAGCACATAGACCATCCGCTGGGCACCGATCAGGTCGTCGCGGCCCAGCACCTGATTGGCGATCTCGGCCGGTTCGTTGCGCAGGATGAACACCCCGGTCGGGTCCGAGGCGGTGGAAATCAGACCGCCAACCTGGGCGATGGCTTCAAGCCCCGACAGGTCCTGGCTTTCAAACGGAACGCGGGCCTGGGCGCTGGTGGCGCCAAGCGCGGTAAAGGAACGGGTGTCCTCTTCGACAAGGATCTTGTCACCGCCGCGCAGGGCGATGTCGAGTTCGGGATGATCATAGAGGTCCTGGAACCAGATCTTGCCTTGCTGCTTCCCGCGGATCACGGTGACCTGCGCGATTTCGGGCTGGATCGTGACGCCGCCAGCCTGGGCCAGCATGGTGGCCAATGTGCGGGTGGGGCGCTCGATGGGATAAATCCCCTGTCCGCCCACGGCGCCGGTCAGGCTGACCGTGGCGCCATCGCCGGCCAGGCGGCGGACCTGCACCTGCGGATCCGGGGTCTGATCTTCCAGTTTCTTGGTGATCTCTTCACGCAGTTGCTCCGGGGTGTTGCCCGAAGCCCTGAGACGACCGGCATAGGGCACGAAGATATAGCCGGCGCCGTCGACCTGCACTTCTTCAAGCGCGGTCGCGTTCGAGGTTTCGGCGGCCAGAAGGCCATCATCCACGTTTTCCCAGATGGTCAGCCCCAGCACGTCGCCGGGCCGGATGATGTCAGAGGTCAGTCGACCGGCCGAGGTGAAATCGGATGAAAAGCCAAGCGCGGGCACCACTGCGGTTGCCCGGGCGACCCGGTCATTCACGGAAACGATAAAGGCATCGCCCTCTTTCTGCACCGAACCGGCAAAGATCTGGCGCTTGTTCGGGCCAACCCTGGGCAAGCCACAGGACGCCGCAAGCGATAATGCGGCGAGAATCGCGATTGGGCGCGCCCAGCGAAATGGGACGTTTGTCACTGCTCGGTCTCCTCGACCTGTTATTGTTTTGCCTCAATTTTTTCAGACAGGATAGCGGAGCAGGGAACGGAAATCCAGTCTTGCGGTCTGTGCGGCTCAGTTCACGATACGCAACTGTTGCCGAGGAGCCGCTGTGCCACGCCTCAGCGCATCGTAGGGATCGTCCGGCGCCAGCATCATGTCCACCACCTGACGCAGCAATTGCCGCCGTCCTTTGCGAGAGTAGTAGCCCCCCGGCAATTGCGATGTTTCGAGGAGAAAGCGACGGTAATCCTTATAGGCGCGGTTGTCGGGGCGGGCCGGGGTGGCAAAGAACTCCCCCAGACTCTGGGTCGAGACGAACTCGGCCTTGTCATAGACCGCGCGGCCAAAGACCTTGAGCGGTATGCCGCGCCACAGGACCTGCTGTCCGGCGGTCGAATTGACGGTAATGGCAGTGCGCGCCTCGTTCAGCAGCTGCGCCAGCTTGCCACCGCGAACGTAGTGAATGCGGTCCTTGATGCCGTGCTCCCGCGCCAGCCTGCGCACCAGGTGGTGGTGGCGCGGCGCGCTTTCGGCGAAACCGGTGATCACCTCGGCCAGGAAATCGGCCATGCTTTCAAACGGGGAATGCATCTGGAACGAGCTGTCATGCTCCAGCTGCAAGAGCGCCAGATGGTAGGGAAAGCCACCGCTGCGGATGCGCCATGTGGCCAGCCGCCGGTCCAGCGCTTGGGCAGGCATTAGCAAGAGCCGTTGCAGGTAGAGCTGGAACTCGCGTGCCACCGGCAGTGATCGGTGTGGGCGGAAGTTCCGGTAACGCCGGTTCCGGAACATGACGAACCAGTGATAGAGCGCGCCGTAAAAGATATGCTGCCGCATATCCCCCCAGTGAGATGGGGGCAGCGGCGCCTCCATATCCGATAGGGCCAGTGCCTGCTGCATATTCGGAACCGACATCTCCATCAGCCGCGAATTGCCGTTGGAGCCGCCCCGTTCATAGGTCACCCAATAGGGGCGCATGTAGCCTTCTTCAAAGACATGCACGCAGAGGCCCCGCTGTTTTGCAGCCTTGATCGCCTCTGCGTGGATCGGGCGGGTGTCACCGTAGAGCACGATATCGGTGATCTCATGCTGATCGCAGATCCCGGCAAAGGTCGCGGGCCAGTCCTGCGGCGTGCCCTGATAGGGAATGTAGCTGGACCTGTGGCGCCAGAAGGCGCTGTCCCCGGCGTTGAACCCGACCCGCCATACCGAACAGCCCGCCGCGCGCAGCATCGCGCCAAGGCGGTTGAAGAACGGCCCATGCGGCCCCTGCAGAAACAGGAAGCGACGACGCGGATCTGTGTCAGGCTCGGACATGCGATTTCTCGGGTTTCCGGGAATGTAACATCTCCCGGTTAACGAATGACTGGGGCGAAACTAAGGCTGAGGCGGCAGGCGTGCAAACGGGTTCGGTGCCAAGTTACTGCGTGTAAGGCCTGCGGGGACTTGTGAAGCCAGGGTGCAGGCGCTACCTCTTGGCCAACACGGAATGGAGGACGGGCCCTGACCCGTTCAGACGACTGGCAAGGAGCAGCCCCATGTTCACAGGTATCATCACCGACGTCGGCACCATCAAGGCGCTGGAACAAGAGGGCGATCTGCGCGCGCGCATCAGCACCGGCTATGACACGGCAGGGATCGACCTTGGCGCCTCCATCGCCTCGGATGGCGTGTGCCTGACGGTAATCGAGCTGGGACCGGATTGGTACGACGTCCAGATCTCTGCCGAAACCGTCTCCAAGACCAACATCGGCGCCTGGGCCGTGGGCAAACGCGTCAACCTTGAGCGCGCCCTGAAGGTCGGGGATGAACTCGGCGGCCATATCGTATCGGGCCATGTCGATGGCGTGGCCGAGGTGGTCGATATCACGGATGAGGGCGACAGCACCCGGGTGACCCTGCGTGCGCCCAAGGATCTGGCGCGCTTCATCGCCCCCAAGGGCTCGGTGGCTCTCAACGGGACGTCGCTGACGGTCAACGATGTCTCGGGTTGCGATTTCGGTATCAATTTCATCCCCCACACCAAAGAGGTGACCACCTGGGGGGATGTGAAGCTGGGCGACAAGGTTAATCTGGAAATCGACACGCTGGCCCGCTACGTGGCGCGGCTGGCGGAGGCCGGGTGATGTCTGGTCTGGCATCCGGTGCGGCGCCCGCCGGGATCGGCCACAACAACGGCCCCGGCATGGAGCAGGGCCGGGCGTGGCGCGTACACGCCTGGCGCAGCGCCCAGAAAAAGCTGATGCCCAACACGATCCCGAAACTGGTTCTGCAGATGCGCATCAAACGCGCCGCAGAACTGGGTATGGATTACAAGACCTACGCCCGCGTGCGGCAGACCTCGGGGCAGGACATCACGGGGCTGCTGTTCTCCTCCAACGCGCTGCGCATCATTGCCTATGGCGCTCATATGCCTGAGCGTGAGCGGCATGCGCTGGAGGCGGTGCAGAACGCCAGCAAACTGGCGCTAGTGCACCGGCCCAATACGCCCGAGGCGGTCCTCACCGCGCACCCGGTTCTGAACGATGCGGGTGCGGCGCCGCGGTTCAGTGAAAGCTGGTCCGAGATGCGCGTGCGGGTTCAGGACGTGATGCGTCGCCAGGGATTGCCCGGTGCCTCGGTGGTGGTGATCGGGGATGCGCCGCTGGAAAGCGAATGGAGCACCGCCGGGCGCGCCGCTGCCTATCTGTCCGCGAGCGAGTATTTCGCGCATCAATCCGCCTGAGCCGCCCATCCTGCGAACCGCAGGGAGGCTCCCGCCCCCTGAGCCAGCATCGAAGATGCAGGCCCGAGGCGTTGGGCCAGGCGCGCCGCTGCCGCGGCGCGCATCACCACATATCGCCGACGGTATAGCCCGCAGGAAAAGGATCGCTGGGATCCAGCGTGTAGCTGGACAATCCATAGATCCAGCCTTGCCCGGACAGGGTTGGTACGATGGCGGGGTAGGGGCCGACTTTGGTTTCTTCGATAATACGTCCGGTGAAGGTGGTGCCAAGCGGCCCGGCGTTGACGTAGTCCTGTCCCGGCGCAAGCAGGCCCCGTGCATGTAGAACCGCCATCTTGGCGCAGATGCCGGTGCCGCAGGGGGAGCGGTCCAGAATGCCGCTGGCATCCTGCGGGCGCGCCGGGTCAAAGGCACCGGTCGACAGCGTGATGGCGCCACGCCCGTGGGTGTCTTTGGCAATGGGCGCCCCCCAGAGGTTGGTGATCGTTGGGCCGGTGATCGCGGGATTGTCCGGGTGGGTGACGGGCAGCTGCTCGGCCGTGGCGTGGCGGATGGCCTCGCTGACGCGGGTGATGTCCTTGCCGTTGTCTGCTGAAAGATCGACGCCCAGCCGGTCCGCATTGGCCAGAACGAAGAACATCCCGCCCCAAGCGACATCGACCGCGACGGTGCCGAGTCCCGTCACCTCGACCTTGGCGTCCAGATGCACGGCAAAGGCGGGCACGTTGCGAAAGCTGACCTGTGTAACCTTGCCGTCACGGCACTCCGCACGCACCCGGATCAGCCCGGCGGGGGCCTCCAACACCAGCTCGGTCACCGGCTCAATCATCGGCAGGATGCCGGTCTCCAGCAGCACCGTCACCACGCAGATGGTGTTGGAGCCGGACATCGGCGGGTATTCGGTCTGCTCGAAGATGATGAAACCGGCGTCCGCCTCCGGATGGCAGGGCGGCACGAGGACATTGCCGCAAAGCCCTGGATTGCCGCGCGGCTCGCGCAGCATCATCAGGCGGATCTCATCATGGTTGGCGGCCATGTCCTGCATCTTTTCAAACACGCTGGCGCCCTTCAGCAGCGGCATGCCACCGGTGATGACGCGGCCCTGTTCGCCCTCGGCGTGGGCTTCATAGGCTTGCAGGATACGGGAAGTGCGCATGGGCTTGGCTTTCGCGTTTGGTCTGAATTAAGTTTTATGCTGGAACGCTAGCAGTCTTCTGCGCATCTGCAAACGTCGCGTCCGTGATTCCAAGAGAGCCAAGCGGGCTGGCCTTTGGGGCGCGGCTGCGCTATTTCGCTGGCAACGCGGCAGCGCCATTCGAGGGCCTGCGACACGGATCATGAAAGGCCATGACATGAGCTTTGAAACACCGGGGCCGGTCGAGGCCCGCCTGCGCGACGCAATCAGCCCGATTGAAGAGATCATCGAAGAAGCCCGACAGGGCCGCATGTTCATCCTAGTGGATCACGAGGACCGCGAAAACGAAGGCGATCTGGTGATCCCGGCGCAATTCGCGGATGCCGATGCCATCAACTTCATGGCGACACACGGGCGCGGGCTGATCTGCCTGCCGATGACCGCGGACCGGATCGACAGCCTCGGGCTGCCGATGATGGCGGTCAACAATTCCTCCCGGCATGAGACCGCCTTTACCGTCTCCATCGAGGCGCGCGAAGGTGTTTCGACCGGTATTTCCGCTGCTGACCGCGCGCTGACCGTCGCGACCGCGATCAACGAGCAGAATTCGATGGCGGAAATCGCAACGCCGGGCCATGTCTTCCCGCTGCGCGCCAAACGCGGCGGCGTTCTGGTCCGTGCGGGCCATACCGAAGCGGCCGTGGATATCTCGCGCCTCGCCGGGCTGCATCCGTCGGGGGTGATCTGCGAGATCATGAAGGAAGACGGCACCATGGCGCGGCTGCCCGATCTGGTGGCCTTCGCTGCTGAGCACGGCCAGAAGATCGGCACCATCAGCGATCTGATCGCCTATCGCGCCCGCAACGACAATCTGGTCACCGAAACCTCGCGGGAGATCGTGAACTCCGAATTCGGCGGCGAATGGGATATGCGCCTGTTCACCGATCAGACCCACGGCGTTGAACACGTGGTGATGATCAAGGGTGACATCACCACGCCCGAGCCGGTTCTGGCCCGCACCCACGCGCTGCACGAGGCGACCGACATTCTGGGCCTTGGCCCCAAGTCCGCCCGCCAGCTGCCCCGCGCGATGGAGATCATCGCGGCCGAGGGGCGCGGTGTTGTGACCCTGTTCCGCCAGCCGCGCAACGCGCTTTATGCCTATGAGGATGACGGATCGCGCACGGTGACCATCAAACAGACCGGCATCGGCGCGCAGATCCTGTCGAACCTTGGCCTGAAGGACCTGATCCTGCTGACCGATTCCCCCTCGACCAAATATGTGGGCCTTGATGCCTATGGGCTGTCCATCGTCGGCAGCCGCCCCATCCTGAAGGAAGACTGATATGGCCGGACACGAAAGCCACTACATCCTGCCGCGCCCCAGCTTTGACAAACCGGTCAAGCTGCTGATCGTGGTTGCGCCTTATTACAAGGACATCGCCGACAATATGGTCGCAGGTGCCAAGGCCGAGATCGAGGCCGCAGGTGGCACCTGGGATCTGGTCGAAGTGCCCGGCGCGCTGGAGGTTCCTACGGCGATCTCTATTGCGGACCGGACCTCGAACTTTGATGGCTACGTGGCACTGGGCTGTGTGATCCGCGGCGAGACCACCCACTACGATACGGTCTGCAACGACAGTAGCCGTGCGATCCAGCTGATGGGCCTGCAGGGCCTGTGCATCGGCAACGGCATCCTGACCGTAGAGAACCGCGCCCAGGCAGAGGTGCGCGCCGATCCCGCCGATCAGAATAAGGGCGGAGGCGCAGCGGCTGCGGCCTTGCATCTGATCGCACTGACGCGTAAGTGGAGCGCCCAGAGCAAGGGAGTCGGCTTTAAGGCCCCTTCCGAGGCCATCCAGCTGGCTGGCACAGACAACGGATCCACCACGGCATGACCAACCCAGACAGCGCCCCGAAGGGCAACGGCAAGACTCAGATGAAATCGGCGGCCCGGCTTTTTGCCGTGCAGGCGCTGTTCCAGATGGAACACAGCAGCCAGACCTATGACAAGGTGATCGTCGAATTCGAGGATCACCGTTTTGGCGCTGTCTATGAAGGTGATGAATATGCCGAGGGTGACCCCAAGTTGTTTCGCCAGCTGGTCGAAGGCGCCGTCAATCATCAGGCTAAGATCGACCAGATGACCGACCGCGCGCTGGTGGCGAAATGGCCGATTGCCCGGATCGACCCGACCCTGCGGGCGCTGTTCCGCGCTGCAGGCTCGGAACTGGTTGAGGCGACGACCCCGCCCAAGGTGGTGATCAACGAATTCGTCGATGTGGCGCGCGCGTTTTTCCCCGAAGGCAAAGAGCCGAAATTCGTCAACGCGGTTCTGGATCACATGGCCCGCGAAGCGCGCCCCGAGGCGTTCTGAACCTTCTTTTCAGGTGACCTTTGCAATCAGGCGCACCCCGGTGCGCCTGTTTTTGTTTTTACAGGGGGGTATCGTTATTCGTTCCGAACGTGGGCGAGATGCAGGACAAATTCCGCCGATCGCATGTATTTTCCGCTTTATTCTCTGGACCGCCTGCCGCCGGGTGCTAACATTAAGAAGCAGCCTATGGAGGGAATCTCATGCCAAAGCTCATTCAACTCTATATCCGCAACGTTGCGCTGGGGTTCGGAATCGCTGCGGTATTCGTCGGGCTGCTGCTCTGGTTCAACGTAATGAACCTTTGGGGGCTGGTCAGCACGTCTGATGTCGGGCTTCTGGCGATCGGCATTCTTTGGTTCATGAACGGGATTGTCTTTGCCGGGGTGCAATTCGCCTGGGCGGTGATGTCACTGGCCCGCGATGATGACGCAGGGCCGCGCCGGGGAACTCCGGTGGTGAACCATTTTGAACCGATCCGGGTAAAAGCCGTGGCGCCGCGCCCGCAGGATCGCCGGAAACAGCCGCGCGACTGACCTCTGGCCTCCAACCGACAGCGCTCTGGGTCAATTCACACCATTTTGAGTATAGACTGAGGTGGGCAATCGTGAGGTTGTCCGGCTTGAAGTTGTGAGGGGCCTGCCATTCAGGTGCGCGCAGCGCCGAAGCTGACCCAGATCAAGGCGATTGCCAGCAAATTCTGAAACATGATGGCATGGGTCCGGTTCACCGACAGGACCCCGATTCATCTATTCGGAAAGGCCATCACATGTATCGTCTTGCTTTCATCCTGCATCTATTTATCGGCTCCACCCTTGCAGGCAGCGCCGTGGTAGCGGCCTTGGCCACGGGGCAGGACAGCCTTCAGCCCATTCTGATCGCGGCAGCGCTTGGCTTTATCGCGGCCTTTCCGGTGACGTGGCTGGTCGCGCGCAAGCTTTACAACCTGCGCTGACCTGCGCCCAGCCTTACAGTTTCTTCTGAATGTCGTCGGCCGCCTGCTCAAGGGCGGTTCCGGCTTTGTTGATGTCGCGGCCCGCACCTTTTGCGGTTTCGCAGGCAGCAAGGCTCAGCAGGCTCAGGGCAATCAGGACATGTTTGATCATGGTGTACTCCATCGTTCTTGGCGTGTTGTCTAGCATCGCCTGAGATGAGCAGCCAGAGGCGGAAAGTCGCTGCTCATCGAACTGCGCGGTTCGACAGCTTTGTTGATGGAGGTCAATGTTCTCTAATAGGTGTTCGGGGATAAGCGCGTGGCAACATGTACCGAACACGACCTATCGGGAGGATTAGACGAATGGCATTTGAGATCCGTAAAGAGGCGCTTGAGGCGCGGCGCAAGGCCCTGACAGGGCATCTGGTCGAGGTGGAGCACACGCTGGACGCGCCCATGCCCAAGGATTGGGAGGATCGATCGTCCGAGCGGCAGGGCGACGAGGTGCTGGAAAGCCTTGGCAAGGCTGAACTGGATGAGCTGCGCCAGATCGATGCGGCACTGGCGCGTATCGAAAGCGGTGACTACGGTTTCTGTCAGATCTGCGGTGATGCCATTTCGGTTGAACGGCTGGACCTGCTTCCTGCGACACCTTTTTGCAAGAAGTGCGCCAAATAAGACTGGTGACCGGGGCATAGGCGCGCGGGGCGTCGGGCGGCGCTTTCCTTTGGCGCGCGCCGGGTCTAAAGCGATCATAGCTATTCTGACACGGAGATACCCTTATGCCCTGCGCCCTCTGTTCCGCCGACGCGCCCCTGTCCTTTGTTGAGGTTCCGGGAGGGCCGGACGGCGCCGGGGTCGAGATCTGTGCCACCTGTGCAGAGCAGATCGCCGGAGATCTTGATCCCAACCACTGGCGCTGCCTGTCATCATCGATGTGGTCGGAAGAGCCTGCCGTGCAGGTGCTGGCGGCGCGTCTTCTTGCACGTCTTTCCGATCAGGACTGGGCCCGCGATCTGGCCGAGCAGCTGTGGCTGGACGATGAAACCCGCGCCTGGGCCGACAATGTTCCGGCGGCCAGCGCCCATGTGGACAGCAACGGGGCGCCTCTGGCGCAAGGTGATAACGTCGTTTTGATCAAGGACCTTCCGGTCAAAGGGGGCGGGTTCACCGCCAAACGCGGTACGGCGGTGCGCGGTATTTCCCTGGTTCAGGACAACCCCGAACACATCGAAGGGCGGGTCGAGGGCCAGCGGATCGTCATCCTCACGAAATTCGTGAAGAAGAAGTAGATGCCGCATGGCATCAGCCCAGCAATTTCCCAAAGCCACCGTTGCCGCGCCTTCCGCGATGTGGCACAAGCAATATCAACAGACTGAACAGACGAGTTTAGCACATGACTGACTTCGCCGAACGTCGCCGCATGATGGTCGACACCCAGGTCCGCCCCTCGGATGTGACGAAATACCCGATTATCGAAGCGATGCTCGCGGTACCTCGCGAAAGCTTTGTGCCTGATGCACAACGTGAAGCCGCCTATGCGGATCAGAACATCGATCTTGGCGACAGCCGCGTCCTGCTGGAACCGCGCACCCTGGCCAAGGTTCTGGATGCACTGGATATCCAGAATGATGAGCTGGTGCTCGATGTGGCTTGCGGGCTGGGCTATTCCACGGCTGTGGCTGCCCGCGTTGCCCAGATGGTGATCGGCGTCGAACAGGACGAGGACATGGGCCGCGATGCTCAGGATCAACTGGCCGAGGCCGGAGCTGACAATGCCATCGTGCACGTTGGTGCGTTGGCCGAAGGCGCAGCGGAACATGGTCCCTATGATGTGATCATGATCCAGGGTGGCGTCGAAGATGTTCCTTCGGCGCTGCTCGAACAGCTGCGCGATGGTGGCCGGATCGCCGCGGTCTTCATGACCGGCGCGCTCGGAGAGGTGAAGATCGGCCATAAGACAGGCGGCCAGGTTTCCTGGCGTTTTGCATTCAACGCGGGCGCCCCGGTACTGCCGGGCTTTGAAAAGGTTCGCGAATTCGCACTATAACCCGCCGGGGCAGAATATTCCCGCGTCCCGGGCAGGGGACGCGGGGTGAGGCAAACCAACCGCGGCTGGCGGCGCGGCAAACGATAAGGCAACCGATGCGAAAGAAATTCTCGGTCCGTTTTTTGAAAACGTTTGTATATGTCGGCGCAGTTGCAGCGGCGCTGGCCGCGCCAAAATCCGCGGTGGCGGACAACCTGTCGGACGCCATGATAGGCGCCTACAAAACCAGCGGATTGCTGGAGCAAAACAGGGCGCTGCTGCGCGCCACGGATGAAAGCGTCGCTGTTGCGGTTGCCCGTTTGCGCCCGATCGTTGATTTTGCGATGACCGCAAGCCACCGCTACAGCCGGGGCATCTCCACCTTCGGGTTCCGTGACCACGATACCAATGGGCTTGATGTCGGTGTCTCGATGGAATGGCTGCTTTATGACGGCGGCGCCTCGCGGCTGGGTCAGCTGGCGGCGCAGGAAACGGTTCTGGCCACCCGTCAAAGCCTGCTGGATATCGAACAGCAAGTTCTGTTTTCCGCCGTTCAGGCCTATGTGAACGTGCTGTTGCAGCAGGACACCGTGCGCCTGCGGGGCAACAACCTGCGTCTTCTGCGCGAAGAACTGCGCGCTGCTCAGGACCGGTTCGAGGTCGGCGAAGTGACCCGCACCGATGTTGCCCTCGCCGAAAGCCGTGTGGCAGCCGCGCAGGCCAGCCTCACCGAAAGCCAGGGCGATCTGCTGGAGGCCAAGGCGACCTATATCGAGGTGGTCGGCAACCCGATCAACGTAGTTGCAGGCCAACCGCCGCTGCCGCAGCGGGTTGCCTCCTTGCAGGCCGCTGAAAGCGTTGCGATGCGCAATCATCCCAGCCTTCTGGCGCGTCAGCATTCGGTGAAGGCAGCGCAGCATACTGCGGCCAGCACTGAAAAGAACCTTGGCCCCAGCGTGCGCCTGCGCGCCGATGCAGGCCATACCTATGATCTGAACGGCAACGGCGATTCGGATACCTCAGGTGTTAGCCTGACCCTGTCCCAACGGCTTTACGCGGGCGGCGGGCTTGCCGCAGCGCGGCGGGCAGATATTGCCCGGCTGGATGCCGAAAAGGGCGCGCTGATCTCCACCCAAAGATCCGTGACCCAATCGGTGGCGGCGGCCTATGTGTCGCTTGAAGCAGCGCGGGCCAGCCTTGTGTCTTCGGTCGAGCGGGTGCGGGCGGCGCAGGTCGCATTCGAAGGGATCCGCGAAGAGGCCACGCTGGGCGCGCGCACGACACTGGATGTGCTGCAGGCCGAGCAGGAACTTCTGGGCGCGCAGACCGCGCGGGTGCAGGCGCGAGCCAATCAGGCGCTGGCGGCCTATCAGTTGTTGCAGGCGCAGGGCCTGCTCACAGCCGAGCATCTGGGGCTTGCCGTCGAGATCTATGACCCGACCCTGTATTATAATCTGGTCAAGGACGCTCCGGCCCATATCAGCAAGCGTAGCAAGGATCTGGACCGGGTGCTGAAGGCTCTGGGCCGCGACTGACGCGCGTTCTGGCGCCGGACACCACCGGGAACAACTGAAAATTTACCCTAATTGTTGTGTGGCCGCCGTTCGGCGGCTACAGTTGTGTCACTGGCTAAAGTGGTGCTGATTATTATGTCCGAACCTGTAACGCAGGCAGAAATCGAAGATGTCCTGTCCTCTATCCGTCGTCTCGTGAGTGAAGACGACAGAAAAGGGGCTGCCCGGGTCACCGGGTCTGCGGAGCCTGCTTCACCGGAGCCAGCCGAACCACGGTCCGAGAAGGCGGCGACGCGACTTGTGCTGACGCCTGCGCTACGGGTGTCAGAGGCCAAGCCCGAGGAGGCCGACCCTATCGATACCGCATATGCGCGGGAGGTACCCCCTGAGGTCACCGACATCAGCGCCAGTTCGATCCCCGCGGTGGAAGTCGATACAGACCTCACCTCGGTGGCGACTGATGAGACAGACGCAGGGGCGGCAGGGCAGGCCGTTGAACCGGCAGAAGAAACACCGGCAGAGGAAGCCCAGAGCACTTCCGATGAGGATGCCACTGATGCGGCGGAAGATGCGCCCTGGAAAGATCCCTGGGCGACCCTCTATCAAGCGGCGGGCGTAACCGGAGTTGAGGGCTTTCAGGATGCTTCTGACGAGGTAGAGGCGCAGTCTGAAGCCTCCCTGTCCGATGCAATGCTGGAAGAGATCGACCCGGCTGACCGGGTGTTCGCCGTTGTGCAGAAAATTACGGAGCTGGAAGCCAAGGTTGCGCGCTCCGAAGAGCAATGGGAGCCAGACGGCAGGTCCAGCGATCCCTATGCAGGTACCAATGTCGAAACGCTGCAGTGGCAGGATCATCACGACGAGGATCTGTCTTCTGAGGAAGCAGCTGATGCGCGTGAAGAGGTGGTGTCCTGGCCTGACAGCGATATCTCTTCGGGTGCAGGCGACGATGCCGAGACTGCGGTGGAAGCAGAAACTGAGGATCCAGCGCGCGGCATTGCCGAAGAGGCCATCACCGTCGAAACGCTGGGCGCGCTGACCGAAGAGGACACGTATCTAGACGAGGAGAGCCTGCGCGAGTTGGTGGCCGAGATCGTACGCGAAGAATTGCAGGGCGCGCTTGGTGAGCGCATCACCCGCAACGTCCGTAAACTGGTGCGCCGGGAAATCCACCGGGCGCTGGCAGCACAAGACCTGCTCTGACCTCCTGCGCTACGGCATTAGGTGGCATTGGTTGCCTCCTGAGTTACGGTCATGTCCCGTGTAAGTGGCGCGCAAGCCGAACATCAGGGCAGAGCGCTCCCGCCCGGATCGGGCATTTTTCAATTCCCTCTCCCGTTGGGCCGGGCGCCGCGCTGCGCACGGCGCGGTCGCGCTCTGGCACGGGGCGCTGCGCCTATGTGCGGGGGCTGACGGGCTGCGATAGCTCGAGCAGTCGATTGAGGTCCATGTAGCGCTCCAGATGCGCCGCAAGATCATCCAGAGCCGCATCGACGCCATCTTCGTAGGAGGTGCGGCTTTCGTGCCCCAGACCAGCCAGAAAGGCAGCACGGAAGGCATCGGAACTAAACAGCCCATGCAGATAAGAACCGCGCACACGTCCATCCGGAGAGGCGGCGCCCTCGGCCCGTCCATCGACGCTGAGCCAGGCGCGGTCTGTATCGGGGCCACTGGTGCGTCCCATGTGGATTTCATAGCCAGAGACCGGCAAGTTACCGTCCCGCGTGGTGGCCTCGGTCAGGGTCACGCGCTTGTCGCCCACCATGGTTGTATGCACGTCCAGCAGGCCAAGCCCGGCCACCTTCCCGGGGCGACCGTCGACCCCCTCCGGATCATCAATGGTCTGGCCAAGCATCTGATAGCCCCCGCAGAGACCCAGCACATGACCACTGCGCCGGTGGTGGGCAAGGATGTCGATGTCCCAGCCTTGGGCGCGCAGGAAGGCGAGATCGCCAATCGTGGATTTGCTGCCGGGGATCAGCACCAGATCCGCATCGCCGGGCAGGGCACGCCCGGGGGGCACGATCTCGACCGTCACATCAGGTTCGGCGGCCAGCGGATCCAGATCATCGAAATTCGCCATCCGCTCCAGCTGTGGCACCACCACCTTGCAGGCCCCACCCGCGCGGGAGGCGATGTCCATCATATCCTCAGCTGGCAGTTTCCAGGCGTCCCAGAACCAGGGAACAATGCCCAGTGATGGCCAGCCGGTGCGGGCCACGATATCGTCGCGCCCGCCGCCAAACAGGCTCAGATCGCCGCGGAACCGGTTCACGGCAAAGCCGACGATGCGTTCCAGATCCGCAGGCTCTAGCACTGCCTTGGTACCGACGATCTGCGCGATGACGCCGCCGCGGTGAATGTCACCCACCAGAACCACCGGCACCTCTGCCGCGCAGGCAAAGCCCATGTTGGCGATGTCACGCGGGCGCAGGTTGGTTTCCGCCGGAGAACCGGCCCCTTCGATCAGCACCAGATCGGCGTCAGCGGCCAGCCGGTAATAGCTGTCGAGTACAGCCTCGAGCAGCCCCGATTTATCGCGCATGAAGGATCCGGCGCCTTGGGTGCCGCGCCGTTTTCCCTGAACGATAATTTGCGCGCCGGTGTCCGTCTCGGGCTTCAGCAGCACCGGGTTCATATCCGTATGCGGCGCACGCATGGCAGCGCGGGCCTGTAGCGCCTGCGCGCGGCCAATTTCGCCACCTTCGGAGGTGACTGCCGCGTTGTTCGACATGTTCTGCGGTTTGAACGGGGCCACCCGCAGGCCGCGCCGCGTATAGGCGCGCGCCAGCCCCGCAACCAGAAGCGATTTTCCGACATTGCTGCCGGTGCCTTGGATCATCAGTGCCCGTGCCGTCATGCGCCTGCCCCACCGCTCACACTCGTTCGCGCAGACAGTTGCAATGTGGGCGGGCGCAGGTCAACGGCAATCGAAGGCATTGCCTGATCGGATGGCCGGGCAGGGGCTTGCGGAAGCTGTGCGGAGATATTGGCGGTCAGGAGGTGTACGGAAAGCGCAGGCGAAAAAAGCGGAGCCACAAAAGAAAAACGCGCCCCCCAGGACGCGCTTTTCTGTGTCTCAATGGCAGCTTAGATCAGGCAGCTTCGGCCTGTGCAGCATTGCGGCGCTCGCTTTCTTCACGCGACAGTGCGACCGAAGTCCGCACGCCACGACCGACGAATTCCATCAGCCCTTCGACCACGCGCTCGTTCGGGTCGATCCCGGCGCAGGAAAGGACTTCACGGCCATCGCGAGAGCGCGCCCACCGCGCGATCTGCTCGGGGCCGTTCCCGTATTTCTTGTCGTCAGCGATGGCGTCGTCCAATGCGGCCAGCACCACGGCGGCAAAAAGTTTGCGTGCGCGGTTGCCTTGCTCGTTATTGTAAGCGGTGCCGTCAACGAAATCTCGCATCCCGTTTCCTTTGTTGTTCTTGCTATTGCAATTTCGGCGTGGCGCTCCTTATGACGGAACTATGACGATTCGGATAGCCCGTAGATGCATAGCTTTCATGCGATTTGTGCATAGCTTGCCGGGGGTGCCCACGAGATATCGTTGTCTTGCCAGCCGAGTCCACGCCAGATATAGGGGCAGTTAAGAGTTCATCAACCACCCGAGAGGGATTTTTCCGATGCCCAAGATCAACGGTAACGAAATCCGCCCTGGCAATGTTCTGGAGCACAACGACGGTCTGTGGGCCGCTGTGAAGGTCGATCACGTCAAACCCGGCAAGGGCGGCGCCTTTGCTCAGGTCGAACTGCGCAACCTGCGTAACGGCTCCAAGCTGAACGAGCGGTTCCGCAGCGCCGACAAGGTCGAGCGTGTACGCCTTGAGCAGAAAGACCAGCAGTTCCTCTATGAAAACGACGGTATGCTCGTGTTCATGGACACCGAGACTTATGAGCAGATCGAACTGCCCGCCGAGCTGCTGGGTGATCGTCGCCCGTTCCTGCAGGACGGCATGACCATCGTTGTCGAGTTCTACGACTCCGAAGCTCTGAACGCCACCGTGCCGCAGAAGGTCACCTGCAAGATCGTCGAAACCGAGCCGGTTGTAAAAGGCCAGACCGCCGCGAATTCCTTCAAGCCCGCGATCCTTGATAACGGTGTCAAAGTCATGGTGCCGCCCTTCGTCGGTCAGGACGAGATGATCGTGGTGAACACCGAAACCATGGAATATGCCGAGCGCGCCTGATCCGGGTCTGCTGCATTGACGCTATAATGCCCCGCGCAGTCCTGCGCGGGGTTTTCTTTTGCATAACGTCTTTGCGTTCTGTGCGGTCAGTCGAGCGACAGGTTGAAGCCGCAGATATCCATCATCTTGCCATAGGCCGCCGTGAACCCGGCGAGAGAGGCGCGTAAGATGGTGCGTCCGCCCGCCTCGATCACCATGCTGCTGCCCTTTTTCATGGCCTTCAGGACCGGCCGGTTGTTGGGCAGGTTGATCGCGGCCTCGGCGTGCGCAAGACCTTCATTCGTGAGCGTGACGAAGGCGGCGCCGGAAAAGATGGTGCCGGTGTCGACGCGGAACTGGATGACCTGACCGTCCTGCATCTGGGTGGTGTAATGGCGCGGCGCGGTTTCGCTGATCACCGGGTATGGATAGAAATCCGGCGGACCGACATCGCCGTCCGACACCTCAAGGCGCAGCACCGGGTCGCCATCGCCGCCGGTCGAGGCCGCACAGGTGCGGCGCAGGTCTTCGCCAGTGTCGATCTGCTCGCTCCAGACGCGCCAGTCCTTGTATTCCCAGTAATCGGCTGCACCTGCCTGCAGGGGCAGGCTGGTCAGGGCCAGCAGAAAAATCGCACGCATTTGAGTAATCCCTCAGTGATACCGTCGCCGCCATAACATGCCGACGTCTGCGTATCTAAACCCAACAGGTTAAATGAGGCTTGCGTGCTGTAGGGCCGCCTATTCGGACCAGGAGAGTCTTGCCTCGCCTGCCTGCAAGTCTTTGTCCCTGGCACGGTCATAGCGCAGATAGGCAATTGCCTTGCCACCGCTTTGCGTGAAAAGGGTGCCTGCGGCCTTGTCTCCGGCGGTGATATCGGTGCCCACGGGGGCAGACCCTTCGATTTCCACGATCTGCAGCCCCTTACGCAGCTCGGTCTTGTGTTTCATCCGGGCAGTCACCTCTTGCCCGACATAGCAGCCCTTGCGGAAATCGACCCCGTTCAGCGCCTCGAACCCGGCCTCAAGGATATAGCTGTCCGGCGTCAGTTCGACGCCGCTTTCGGGTATGCAATGGGCGATGCGCAGCGCATCCCAGTCGCTGCCGTCATCGCCGCCCTCGGCGCCATAAAGGCGCCAGCCCATATCCGGGTGGCGCGGATCGGCAAAGGCGCCTTCGGGGGCGGGGCCGGTGCCTCGGCGCACCTGCAGATCTGTGACCTCGATCTGAACATCTGCACGCAGGCGGTACATCGACAGGCGTTTCATCAGCCCTTCGGCCAGATCCGCGTCTACATCCAGCAACACATCTGCACCGTCAGGGGCCAGAAAAAAATCGGCCAAAAATTTGCCCTGCGGCGTCAGCATCGCGGCATAGACCAGCACGTTCTGGTCCAGTTTTGCGACATCGTTGGTGACCAGCCCCTGTAGGAAGTCACGGGTGTCGGGGCCGGACAGGCGAAGAATTGTGCGGGCACTCATGTCTGTTCTCCAGTTGATTGGGGCGGATCAGCAGATCACCATGTTCTTGTTTCAGCAAGTGATATAGAAATCACAGCCGAGTTGAACAGGAAACTGCCCATGCCCGCTCCGATCAGTATCGTGATCCCGACACTCAATTCCGAGGCGGAACTGCCCGGCTGCCTTGAGGCGCTGATGGAAGGGTTGGCCTCAGGACTGATCCGGGAGTTGGTGATCTCGGATGGCGGATCGCAGGATCACACGGCCACCATTGCCGAAGAGGTCGGTGCCGAACTGCTGAGCGGCGCGCCGTCGCGGGGCGGACAGCTGCGCCGGGGCTGCGAAGCGGCACAAGGCGACTGGCTGCTGATCCTGCACGCCGATACCCGACTGTCCGCGGGCTGGAGCGATGCGGTGTCCCGCCATCTGGAGCAGGGCGAAGGCAGGCCGGGGTATTTCCGCCTCGCGTTCCGGGCCCGGGGGCTGCGCCCCGCGCTGGTTGCAGGCTGGGCGAACCTGCGGGCGCGCCTGTTTGGTCTGCCCTACGGCGATCAGGGGCTGCTTGTGCGCCGCAGCGATTATGAGGCAATGGGCGGCTACCCCGATCAGCCATTGATGGAGGATGTTGCCCTGTCGCTGCGTCTGAAGGGTCTTGTCGAGATCCCGGTTCAGGCGCAGACCTCGGCCGCGCGATACGAGCGCGACGGCTGGCTGCGGCGTGGCGCCCGCAATCTCTGGACGCTCACGCGCTATGCCCTTGGCGTCAGCCCAGAGCGGCTGGCGCGGGCCTATCGCAAATAACCCTCTGCTTCTTTACCGGAAGACCCGGCGCCAGACCCGCCGGAACAGACCGGATTGATCCGCAGACTGCTGCGCCGCCAGAGGCTGCGCCATATTGAGGTCTTCGCGTTCTACCAGCGTCTTGCCGTCCTGGAATTGCAGGCGATAGAGATCGGCGTAGATCCCACCGCGCTCCAGCAGCTCAGCATGGGTGCCCTGATCCATCACTTCGCCGCGCTCCATCACCACGATCTTGTCGGCGTTGCGGATGGTTGACAGACGGTGGGCGATGACCAGTGTGGTGCGTCCGCCCGCCAGCCGGTCAAGCGCCTGCTGCACGACCTTTTCCGATTGCGCATCCAGCGCCGAGGTCGCCTCGTCCAGCAACAGCACAGGCGTGTCCCGCAGCAGGGCGCGGGCGATCACCACTCGCTGCCGCTGCCCGCCCGACAGGGCAGAACCGCGCGGCCCAACAAGCGTCTCAAGACCATTGGCCAGCTTGGGCAGGAAGTCAGAGACATGGGCGGCGTCCAGAACCTCTTTCAGGCGCTCTTCGCTGACATCGGTGCGGCCCAGCAGGATGTTTTCCCGCAGGGTTTCGTCAAACAGTAGCGCCTCTTGCGAGACCACCGAGAACAGGCCGCGCAGGTCCTCGAAGGCGAGATCGCCCACCGGGGTACCGCCAATTGTGACCAGTCCGGATTGCGGATCGACCAGCCGTGTCAGCAGATTGAAAATGGTGGATTTACCGGCGCCCGAGGCCCCGACAAGCGCCGTGGTCTTGCCCGGCTCGGCGATCAGAGACAGATCCTTCAGGATCGTGGTGTCGCCATAGTTCAGCGTGACGTGATCCAAACGCACCTCGGGCAGGCCCTTTGGCGCGGCCACGGGCTTCACCGGCGGCAGCAGCTTGATCGGCGCGTCCAGCAGTTCCTTGATACGCTCCATCGCGGCGGCGGCGCTTTGCCAGGTGCCACTGATGGAGGCGAGGCGGCGCATCGGGTCAAAGGCCAGACCGATGGCGGTGAAGAAGCTCATGAACTGGCCGACAGTCTTTTCGCCGGTGATGATTTCCTGGCCGCCATAAAGAACCACGCCCATGACACCGAGACCGGCCATGATGTCGATCATGCCGGTGATCGAGGCAGTGCCGAAAGAGGCGCGCACTTCGGAGCGCACGAACTGGTCCATATGGTTGCTGAACCGGCGCGCCTGGTACTGCTCCAAGCTGTTCAGTTTGATCGGCACGATGCCGTGGAAAATCTCGTCCAGCCGCGTCGCCAGCGAGGCGCCGAGGTCGCGCGCCGTGGCGGCCTTTTTGCGGACGTAGCGTTGAAGCGCTGAAATCGGCAGCAGCAGCAGAGGCAGGCCGATCAGCATGATCGCGGTCCAGCGCCAGTCGACGCTGATGGCAACGCCAAGGACGGCCACCATCTGTGCCATGTCGCGGCCTGCACCGGTGATCAGCGCCTGCCAAACCTGATTGATCGCCATGACGTCGCTTTGAACGCGCTGGATCAGGAAACCCGGCGGGTGCACCTGGTGAAACGCGGGATCCTGCCGGATCAGCCGGTCCAGCATGTCTTTGCGCATATGTGCGGCCGAGGTCTGCGAGATCTTCGACAGGATGACCTTCTGGCAGACACTGACGACGCCGCGTAGCGAGAAGATGACCAGAAAGGCGAGGCTGACCCAGAACAGCGCGTCGGAATTTCCGGCGACAAAGACCAGGTCGAACATCGGTTGCATCATATAGCTGAGCGCACCAACAGTGCCGCCTTCGATGAGCATGAAGAACACGGCAAGGCCCAGTAGCCCCATGTAATGGCGCAGGTAATCGCGCCACAGCCAGACGATCAGCTCTTTGGAGGAGGTGTGCTTGCGGGTCATGCAGGACAGTTCCGGCTGGTGTGTTTGCAGGATGTGAGGGTCATGCGGCGCTTTCTGTTTTTGACCCGGGCCATTTAAGCAGCTGAGGCTTTAGGCGCAAGCTTTGCGCCATGCCCGGTTGATGGGCAGTCCCGTTGTACTGCACCCATTGTGGAATTGACCTTCCTCTGCCGCATTGTACTGTACCGGAAATTTGAGCGCGAACCGGCCCCAGGCCCAGGGTTCCATTGCAGGGAAGATCAAAAATGAGCGGGACTTTAAACCTATCGGCAGGGCGATCCTATCTGGCGATCCCCGGACCTTCGGTGATTCCGGATCAGGTGCTGCAGGCGATGCACCGTCCGTCACCCAATATCTACGCGGGTGAGCTGGTGGATATGACCGCGACACTGATCCCGGATCTACGCCGGGTGGCGCGCACAAAGCATCACGCGGCGATCTACATTTGCAACGGTCATGGCGCCTGGGAGGCTGCCCTTTCGAATGTACTGCAACCGGGGGACAAGGTGCTGGTCCCGTCCTCGGGGCGGTTTGCTATCGGTTGGTCGGAAATGGCTGAGGGGCTGGGCATTGACGTGGAGGTCATCGATTTTGGCAACCATGCGCCCTGGGATCTGGCCCGTGTGGCAGAGCGGCTGAAGGCGGATACCAGCCATCAGATCAAGGCGGTGCTGGGGGTGCATGTCGATACATCCAGTTCGATCCGTAACGACGTACCCGGCCTGCGCGCGGTTCTGGATGCGGAGCAGCACCCGGCGCTGTTGATGGCCGATTGCATCGCCTCGCTGGGCTGTGACCGGTTCGAGATGGACGACTGGGGCGTCGATGTCATGGTCACCGGCAGCCAGAAAGGGCTGATGGTCCCGGCGGGGCTGGCCTTCGTGTTCTTCAACGACAAGGCCGCCACGGTGCGCGCCGCGATGCCGCGGGTCAGCCGCTACTGGGACTGGACCCCGCGCGCCAACCCGGAAGAGTTCTACCAGTATTTCGGCGGCACCGCTCCGACCCACCATCTTTATGGGCTGCGGGCCTCGCTCGACATGATCCACGCCGAAGGGATCGAAAACGTCTGGGCACGGCATGCGCAGCTGGCCCGTGCGATCTGGGCGGCGTGTGAGGCCTGGGGGCAAGACGGACCAATGGCAATGAACGTGACCGATCCCGCGCTGCGTTCTCATGCGGTGACGGCACTGCGTTTGGGCGGATCGCGCGCGACGCAGCTGCGCGAGTGGCTGGAGCAGACCCTGGGGCTGACATTGGGGATCGGTCTTGGCATGGCGCCACCGCGCAGCCCGGAATGGCACGGGTTCTTCCGGCTGGGCCATATGGGCCACCTGAACGGTCACATGGTCATGGGGCTTCTGGGCGGTATCGAGGCGGGCCTGCGCGCCCTTGATATTCCCCACGGCGCCGGGGCGCTGGATGCGGCGGCTGCAGTTCTGTCCGAAGCCGGGCAAAAGGCGTCCTGAGAGGGCGTGAGCCAAAACAGTTGATCAGGCGGGGTCTTGTCCCCGTCTGAGGTCAGGCTCGCGTTTCACGGTCTCATCTCGAGGCGCGTGATCATGTGGTTGATCAGCGTGGCCAGTAGCAACACCGGCACCATGCCGTAGAGCAGCCAGAGGGTGAAAAAGATCCACGGCATGTTGATGACGGCAAAACGCAGGGTGGTTTCCAGCAGATCCGGTGCCTGCGCCGCCGCCTGACGCGGCTGTTTCCGTGCGGTCTTGTCCTGTTGCATGATGCAGTTCCCAAACGCGATGTGACGTGGTTCGGGCTCAAGACTGACATAATTCAGTGAATGCGGCGTAAAGCCCCCTGCGGCCGGTCGGTCGCAGGGTTTTGGTCGATACCCTTCACTCAGGCTTGTCGGGCGCGCTCCAGCGCGATGGGCAGCGCCTTGGCAAAGGCGTCCAGATCCTGGGGCCGACCACAGCTTACGCGGATGCAGCGGTTTTGCGGCGCGGCGAAGGGCATGCGTACAAAAACGCCCTGATCCACCAGGCCGTCCAGTACCGCCTTGGCAAAGGCTCCGTCCTGTCCGCAATCAATAGCAACGAAATTGGTGGCCGAGGGCAGGGCAGTCAGGCCGTTCTCACTGGCGATCTCTCCAATGCGGGTCCGGGCCACTGCGATCTCATTCGTCACATGCGCAAGCCAGTCCTGATCCAGCAGCGCCGCCAATGCACCCGCTTGCGCCATCCGGTTCATGCCGAAATGGTTGCGCACCTTGTTGAAGGCCGAAATCAGATCCGCCTGCGCCATGGCATAGCCAACGCGGGCGCCCGCCATGCCATAGGCCTTGGAAAAGGTGCGCATGCGGATGACGCGGGTATCGTTGATGTCGACCGGCGCTGCGGTGCCTTCGGGCGCGCATTCCACATAGGCTTCGTCCAGCAACAGCAGGCAGCCATCTGGCAGGTGATCCAGTGCGGCAACGATATCGGCGCCGCTGTGCCAGCTGCCCATCGGGTTGTCGGGGTTGGCAAGGTAGACCAGCTTGGCATCGACCTCCGCCGCCTTGGCGAACAGGGCCTCGGGATCTTCGTGGTCGTCGCGATAGGGGACCGTGTGCAGTGTGCCGCCAAAGCCCGCGACGTGGTAATTAAATGTCGGATAGGCGCCCAGCGATGTCACTACGTGATCGCCGCTGGTCACCAGCATGCGTACCAGATAGCCAAGCAGCCCGTCGATGCCTTCGCCGACCAGAATATTCTCAGGCGCGACGCCGTGGAACCTCGCGAGTTCCATGCGCAGATCATAGCTTTGCGCGTCGCCGTATTTCCAAATCTCGCCCGCTTCGGCCTGCATCGCGGCAATCGCCTTGGGCGAGGGGCCAAAGATGTTCTCATTGGCGCCAAGGCGGGCGACAAAGGGCGCGCCGCGCTCACGCTCCTGCGTTTCGGGGCCAACAAAGGGCACGGTTGCAGGCAGGGACTGGGTAAGCGGGGTATAACGAGGTGTGGTCATGCGGGCAGATAACGTGAACCGGCCCGCCGCATCAAGTGGGCATGGCGGCAGCGAATGTCGCAGGTTCTGCGGGTGGCAAGCCTTGCAGAGGGCGCCCGGGCAGCGCAGACTGGTGCCAGTTTTGGGAGAATTTAACGATGCGCATTTTTCTGGGCGTGCTGGCGCTGGGGCTGGCCTATCTTCTGTTCTGGCCGGTGCCGGTCGAACCTGTGTCCTATGATCCGCCCAAGGGGCCGGGATTTACCGGAGAGTTTGAGGAAAACACCGCCCTTGAGGGCGCGCAAAAGGTGGTCCTGCCCAATGGCGCCATCGGTCCCGAGGATCTGGCGGTGATGCCGGATGGGACGGTCTACACCACCGATCTGGACGGGAACCTTTATCGCATTGATGGCGACCAACCCAAACTGGTGGAGGCGCTGGGCGGGCGGCCGCTGGGGCTGAAGGCCGGGCCGGATGGTGCGCTTTATATCGCCGACAGTTTCCGTGGCATCATGCGCTGGAACGGCCCCGGCACGCTGGAAACCCTGGTGAGCGAGATTGACGGTGCCCCGGTGATCTATGCCAACCAATTGGATGTGGCGCGCGATGGCACGATCTATTTCTCCAATTCCTCGGACCGGTTCGACCCGGAGACCATGGGCGGCACCAAACCCACCTCGGTGCTGACCGTCTGGGAACAGTCCGGCACGGGCTACGTGGCCCGCCGCACCCCCGATGGAACGGTTGAGAAGATCGCCACCGGGTTTGTCTATACCAACGGTGTTGCCCTGTCGCCGGATGAGGATTTCCTGCTGATCAATGAAACAGGCCGCGCCCGGGTGCATCGGTTGTGGTTGACCGGTCCCGACGCCGGGCAGCAGGAACTGTTTCTCGGCAACTTGCCGGGCTATCCGGATAACCTTGAGGCGCAGGGCGATGGCACCTTCTGGCTGGCCTTTGCAAGCCCGCGCGTACCGTCCGAAGTGCTGATGCCCTATCCCTTCCTGCGCAAGGTGCTGTGGCGGCTGGGACCGAAGGTGCGCCCAGCGCCGATCCATCGCGGCATGATCATGCAGTTCGATGCGGATGGTAACATTCTACGCACCCTGCAGGATCCTGCGGGCGGGCTGGGGATCACCACTGGCGGGCGCATTGTCGGCGACCAGCTTTACGTGATGACGCTGGATAGTGACAGTTTCGCGCGGCTGCCGGTGGCGGATCTGCCGCCGATCCGGCCCTAGGCGGGTTCGGCTCGGTCCAATCTGCCCCGGCGTTAGTCTGGATCGCGGCGGCGTTGCGGTGCAGTCTGGCGCAAACCGAAAGCAGGAGGAGCCGCAGATGGCACGGGTATCCGTCGAGTACAAAGACCACATCGCCCATGTGACGCTGACGCGCGGGGACAAGATGAACGCGCTGGACGACGAGATGATCAAGGGGATCATCGCCGCTGGGCACGAGGTCGCCGCCTCCAAGGCGCGGGCCGTGGTGCTGGCGGGGGAGGGTAAGGCGTTTTGCGCCGGGCTTGACCTGATGAGCTTTGCCAAGATGGGGCAGATGGATCCCGAAGAGTGGCTGATGGCCCGCAGTTTTGATGATGCCAACGAGGTGCAGGAGGTCGCGATGGCCTGGCGCCGGGTACCGGTGCCGGTGATTGCGGCCGTGCAGGGCGTCTGCTTTGGCGGCGGTTTGCAACTGGCGCTCGGCGCGGATATCCGCATCGCTGCGCCGGATGCGCGGTTTTCTGTGATGGAGATGAAATGGGGCATCGTCCCCGACATGGGCGGCATGGCGCTGTTGCCCCGGCTGTTGCGCTCGGACGTGCTGCGACGCCTGACCTATACCGCCGAAGTGTTCGAGGCTCCGCAGGCGTTGGACTGGGGGCTAGTGACCGAAGTCTCCGACGATCCCCTTGCCGCTGCGCAGGCGCTGGCGGCAGAGATCGCAGGCAAGAACCCCGAAGGCATCCGCGCGGCCAAACGGCTGATCGGTGTGGCCGAAACCGCCGATCAGGCCACAGTGCTGATGGAGGAAAGCCGCGAGCAGGTGGCCCTGATCGGCACGCCCAACCAGATGGAGGCCATTGCAGCGCAGATGCAGAAACGCCCGCCGCAGTTCAAGGACTGATAGGCGCGCCCTGAGGCGGCAACGGCGCCTTGTGCAACGGCTTGGGCCAGATGGCATTGATCGCGGTGAGATCCTGAACCCCGAGCCCGGACAGGCAGGCGATGCTTGTCCGCTCAGGGTTTTCGGAGATGCCCGCCTCCAGCGCCGCACCGACTTCGGTCAGATCTGTCGCGGCCATCAGTCCGGATCGGATCGCACGGTGCGGCGCGCCAAAAGCCAGGCCTGACGCGCGCGCATCGACAAAGACCTGCGCCTGCGACAGGGCCACGGGATCAATTTCGCATTTGGTTTCGTCGTCTGATCCGACCGAAGTGATATGTTGGCCGGGGCTGAGCCAATCGGCATGGATCAGCGGTTTTTTTGCTCCGGTGGCGGTCAGGATCACATCGGAGGACCGGACGGCCTGTTCCAGATCATCGGCGACCTCAAACTGCACCCCAGCAAATTGTGCCTGCAACTTATCCACCAGCGCCTGCGCCTTGGCCCGCACCCGCCCCCAGACCTGAACCGAGGTCACGGGACGTACCAAAAGCAGCGCCTCAACCTGCAGCCGCGCCTGCGTGCCGGTGCCGATGACGACGGCGTGTTGCGCCCGGTCGGCGACCAGAAGGTCGGCCACGACCGCGCCAGCGGCGGCGGTCCGGTAATCCGAGATCAGATGATCATCTTGCAGGATAGCAACTGGCCTGCAGGTCTGGCTGTCGAACACCGCGATCATTCCGCTCGACGGCGGTGCGCCGATGTTGGCGAGATCCTGCGACCATCCCGCCATCTTGACCGTGAAAATGCGGCAGCCTGCAAGCGTCGCGGATTTCACATGAATGTCTGCGCCCGGTGATGGGTAGAGCACCTGCACAGGCGCTGTTGCCGTCCCTTCGGACAGCGCGCGAAAGGCCTGTTTCGCGGAGGGGATCAGATCCGCGACAGACATATGGGGATGAATATCCTCTGCGGTGTAGATCGGGATCATGGCGCGCTGATCTCTCCGGTTCCGACAAAGGCAACCTCGCCCGTAACGGTGACATGGCTGATGGCATCAGGGGTGCCATAGGGGGTCACGAGCAGGGCGCTGGGCCGTCCGATGTAGTGGCCTTGCGTCAGGGTAAAGGTGTGGTCCGCCTGCGCCAGTCCGTGTTTCAATGCATAGGCGCCGATGACACCAGCGGCACTGCCGGTGGCGACGTCCTCAAGCAGACCGTCGTTGTTCCAGTGGCGGCCTTCGAAGGTTTCCGTGTCGAAAAGGTAAGCGAATTCGGCGCCAACGGTCCGCAGCCTGTCCTCGAGGTCGGGAACCATGATCCGGGCCTCACGTAGTCCGCCGGTCACGGGGACCACCAGGTACTTCAACCCCGTCGATATGATCTCAAGTGGCAGAGGCGACAGGTAGTCGGGGGGTAGGTTGAAGGCTTCGGCGAAGGCAGTGCGGCTGTCGTCCGGCACGGTGCCCAGGAAGTCGGGCTGTCCCTGATCCAGCGTTCCGAAATAGCGTCCGGCGCGGGCCATGGTGGTCACACGTACGGTTCGGCCGCCCTGCAGGGTGAAGGTCCAGGTTTTTTGCCCGGGCGCCCCGCACCTCATATGCAGGCTACAGGCCGCTCCGATGATCGGATGGCCGGCAAAGGGCAGTTCCTCGATCATGTCGAAGACCCGCGCTTCGATCTGGCCTTCGGTTTCCGTCAGGAAGATGGATTCGAAATGACGAAGCTCCTGGGTCATGGTCAGCATCTGTGCGGCGCTGAGGCCCGCACTATCGGGAAAAACCGCAAGACTGTTGCCGGAGTAGGGGCGGGATGCGAAGACATCACAATGGACAAAGTTGTAAGAGCGGTTGCGCTGTGACATGACTGACCTGCATAGCGGAGAATCTATATAGATGATTGACTATACTCATGCCGATTTGCTGTCAACGGCCACCGCGTTGAAGGCGCTGGCCAATGAGAACCGGCTGCAAATTCTGCACTGGCTCAGCGATCCGGAGCGGCATTTTCCGCCACAGGAGGATGGTGATCTGGTCAGGGACGGGGTCTGTGTAGGGTTCATCACCGAGAAGATCGGGCTGCGACAGCCGACGGTGACGAACCATATGCGCGTCCTGCAAGAGGCCGGGCTGGTGACTAGCAAGAAAATCAAGAACTGGGTGTTTTACAAACTGGTCCGCAGCCGGGCCGATGCCATCCTGGCCGACGCCGCCCACCTGTGGGAAGAACCGGCATGGGCCACAAGCCACAAGGGCAGTGATCGCACTGCGGGATATTGAGACGGATCAAGGACGCCGGGAGGGAAACCGATCAGACAAGGCCTATGAAATCGCTATTTCTCATACTGCTTTACGTTGCTGTGGTCATATCGCCGCTTGTGGTCTCTGCGATCTTCGGGGGACCGCCGCGCTCTTTCGGGGCTGAACTGGGCACCGGGCTGGGGATGCTCGCCTATGCCATGATCCTGGCCGAATTCGTCTTGTCTGGCCGGTTCAGGCGGGTGTCGTCCGAGATCGGTATGGATGTGACCATGCGGTTTCATCAGGTCATGGCGCGGGTGGCGCTGGTGTTTGCGCTGCTGCATCCGTTTTTCTACGGCGGCAGCCTTGTCGGCGGGCAACGGCCCTGGGATCCGACGCGGGTTTTGACCGTGACGACCGATTTTTCCGCCCTGTCGACCGGGATTGTCGCCTTCCTGCTGCTGCCCGCACTGGTGGCGTTGGCTGCCTTTCGCACGCAGCTGGATTACAAGTACGAGACCTGGCGCCTGATGCACGGGGTTGGCGCGGTGCTGATCGCCGGTGCCTTGCTGCATCATGCTCTGGCGGCGGGGCGCTACAGCGCTGACCCTGCGACGGTCTGGCTCTGGGGTGGGATGACCGCCGTGGCGGTGGGGTCGCTGGTCTGGGTCTATGTGGTTGAGCCGCTGCGGGCGCGGCCCTGGCGGGTGGCCAAGATCAAACGCCTGACGCCCCGGCAATGGGGCCTGACCTTAAGGCCGGAAGGGCACGATGGGCTGCGCTACAAGGCCGGGCAGTTTGCCTGGCTGAACATTGGTCACTCGGCCTTCTCGCTTGATGAAAACCCGTTTTCGATCAGTTCCGCCCCGGCTGCGGGGGCAGAGGTGTCTTTCGTGATCAAGGAGCTTGGCGATTTCACCGGTTCTCTGGACCAGGTGAAGCCGGGTATGCGCGCCTATCTGGATGGTCCCTATGGCAGCATGTCGGTTGAGGGGCGGTCAGAGCCGGGGATCGCATTGATCGCGGGTGGCGTTGGTATTGCGCCGATGCTGAGCATTCTGAACCAGCTGCGTCTGACCGGGGATCCCCGCCGGGTCCGGCTGATCTATGGCAACCGCCTAGAAGAGCAGATCGTGTTCCGGGAGGACCTGCCGCGTGAGGATACGATTCTGGTACTGTCAGAGCCTCCTGTGGGCTGGCAGGAGGAGACCGGGATGATCGGCCCAGACCTGTTGGATGGGAGTTTCACGGATGATGAGTTTGCAGAGTGGCTGTTCGTCCTCTGCGGGCCGCCGATCATGATGGATACGGTCGAGGATCACCTGATCGCACGTGGCGTTTCATCTGGCCGGATCCTGTCAGAAAGGTTCGACTATGGCTGAGTTCCTGCGAAACCGACCAATGCGGCGCCGGGTGGCTCTGGCGATCCGGGCGGTGGTCATTGTGACCCTGTTGGCGCTGCTGGTCTTTGTCCTGCGATAGGGTGGAGCGCCCTTGTCAGTCCAGATCCGTCCAGGGCCAGGGTTTGACCTTACTGGCGGCGGTCTGATAGCGCGCCGCCTTTGCGACCCATATGCCAAGGTCCGTGCCGAACTCCGCCAGCCGTTCGTTTGGCTGCTTGTTGTTGAGCAACATTACCACGAACTGAATGACAGTCACCACGCCCAGCACCGTCTGCGCCAGTGAGATCAGGACGGCGATGATCAGCATGTAGATCAGCCGTGTCAGCAGGCCATCCTCGCCCTCGGGTTCAAATTGTTCGCCGTGCAGACGGCCATCAATCTTGTCGTCGTCACTCTGTGCCATCGTAAATCCCGCTGGGTGGTTCCTGCTGCAAATCATCATGCCCGTGGCTGTTGCCCGGAGCTGCAATACTAGAAACAGGATTTCACATCCGGGACAAAAGGAAAAGGCCGCGCCTGATATCAGACGCGGCCCGGATCTTTTGCTGCTAGCGCGCCTTACAGCGACGCGTCATAGATCTTGGAAATATTCGCGCCAAGGGCGGCATTATACTCCGCATCGCTCATCGACACGTTCAGACCTTCGGTCAGCGCGCGGCTGAAGGAGGCGATCATCTTGGGGTTCTGGGACAGTTTCGCGCAGGCATCGTCGGTGCTGTAGCCGCCGGACAGGGCAACAACGCGCACCACCTCGGGGTGGTCGGCCAGATCATCATAAAGACCGGCTTCATTCGGGATGGTCAGCTTCAGCGCAACCTTGGTGCCGCTCGGCAGGGCGTCTAGCGCGGCTTTCAGCTCGGTCTTCAGGATGGTTTCGGCTTCGGCTTTGGTCGCGGAGTGGATGTCGACCTCGGGTTCGATGATCGGAACCAGTCCGGCGGCGGCGATCTGCTTGCCCACTTCGAACTGCTGGGCGACCACGTTCTTGATGCCGGTTGCATTGGCTTCCTTGATGACCGAGCGCATCTTTGTGCCAAAGATCCCCGCCGCAACGGCCCGTGCCAGAAGCGCATCCAGATCGGGCATCGGTTTCATCATCTGGGCGCCGTCCTGTTCGTCGGCCAGCCCCTTGTCCACCTTCAGAAAGGGCACTACGCCGCATTTTTCCCACAGGTAGGTGGGGACCTGAATGCCATCAATTGCATTGTCCATCGTCTTTTCGAACAGGATCGCGCCAAGGATCTTGTCGCTGTTGAAATCCGGCGCGGTGATGATCCGGGCGCGCATTTTCTGGATCTCGCCAAACATCTCATCATCGTTCGAATAGGCGTCTTCCATCACACCATAAAGCGCCAGCGCCTTGGGGGTGGAGCCGCCCGACTGATCCAATGCGGCGATGAAGCCCTTGCCCTTTGCAATACGGTCAAACTGTTCCTGCTTGGTGGACGTCTCTTGCGCCATGGGTCGGGATCTCCGCGAATATCTGTTGGACTATTTCCAACCGTCTATACCGTGCCCGTGAACAGAAACAACTGGCCTGTCATACGGTTGCGCTAACAGTGTGAGCGATTGCGCTAACGGAAGAAGGATTTACGCGCATCCCGCGCCATGCCCCAGCGCAGTTCCAGATCCGCGATACGGGCCATGGCTGCGCGGCGCTCCTCTGCATCGGTCAGTGTGGCGTATTCCGCCCGGGCTGCGTCGAGTTCTTTCTTGAGCGTGAATTCTTCGGGAACCGCGCCTGCCTCGGCCATCACCCGCAATCCCGCCGCTAAACCGGGATCAACCAGTTCCTGTCCGGTGCGGTCGGGTAGGGGTTTGCCTTCGCCCTCAAGCCCCGAGAGCTGCCCCCGGGCATTGGCCGAGCGGATCTGATCTTCGATGAGTTTGCGAAAGGCCCGTATCATGAGTGGCAGAATGGGGTGGACCGCAGCCAGTTGCAAGAACGGTATAGTGTCGCGGCGACTGTGCAGGGTGAAATGCAAAACGGCAGACGTTTAGGTCTGCCGTTTGCTGAATTTGGTTTGTCACTCTGGTTTTAAACCAGACGCGAGGTTTCCTTGGCCGCGCGCACGAAGTCCTTGAACAGGGGATGCGGCGCAAAGGGTTTGGATTTCAGTTCCGGGTGGAACTGCACGCCGATGAACCAGGGATGGTCGGACCATTCCACGATTTCCGGCAGGCGGCCATCCGGCGACATGCCGGAGAATTTCAGCCCGCAGGCTTCCAGCTGGTCCTTGTATTTGATGTCCACCTCATAGCGGTGGCGGTGACGTTCCTCGATGTGGGTGCTGCCATAGACTTCGGCCACTTTGGAGCCTTCGGCCAGCGTGGCATCATAGGCGCCCAGACGCATGGTGCCACCCTTGTCGTCATCGGCCTTGCGGCTGACCTTGTGGTTGCCCTGTACCCATTCCTTGAGGTGGTAGACGACGGGTTCAAACCGTTTCTTGCCTGCCTCGTGGTCGAATTCCTCAGAACCGGCCTCGGTGATCCCGGCCACATTGCGGGCGGCCTCGATTACCGCCATCTGCATGCCGAGGCAGATCCCCAGATAGGGAACATTATGCTCGCGTGCATATTGGGCCGCCTTGATCTTGCCTTCGGTTCCGCGTTCGCCAAACCCGCCGGGTACCAGAATCGCGTGGAACCCCTGCAGGTGCGGCGTGGCGTCCTCACGGTCGAACAGTTCGGCGTCGACCCATTCGATCTTGACCTTGACGCGGTTGGCCATGCCGCCGTGGGTCAGGGCCTCGGCGATGGACTTATAAGCGTCTTCCAGCTGGGTGTATTTGCCCACGATGGCGACCTTCACTTCGCCTTCGGGGTTGTAGATGCGGTCGGCCACATCGTCCCAGCGCATCAGATTGGGTTTTGGGGCCGGGGCAATGCCAAAGGCATCCAGAACCGCCTGATCCATGCCCTCGCGGTGGTAGGCCAGCGGCGCCTCGTAGATGGATTTCAGATCCTGCGCGGCGATGACGCTGTCGGGGCGCACGTTGCAGAACAATGCGAGCTTCTCGCGCTCTTTCTTCGGAATAGGGCCTTCGGAGCGGCAGACGAGAATGTCAGGCGCCAGACCGATGGAGCGCAGTTCCTTCACCGAGTGCTGGGTTGGCTTGGTTTTCAGCTCGCCCGATGCCTTGATATAGGGCAGCAGGGTCAGGTGCATGAAGATACACTGACCGCGCGGTTTGTCCTGGCTGAACTGACGGATTGCTTCGAAGAAGGGCAGGCCTTCGATGTCCCCCACGGTGCCGCCGATCTCACAAAGCATGAAATCGACCTCGTCTTCGCCGATCGAGATGAAGTCCTTGATCTCGTTGGTGACGTGCGGGATCACCTGAATGGTCTTGCCGAGGTAGTCGCCGCGGCGCTCCTTCTCCAGCACGTTGGTGTAGATGCGGCCCGATGAAATCGAGTCGGTCTTGCGCGCCGGTACGCCAGTGAACCGCTCGTAGTGACCAAGGTCGAGGTCGGTTTCTGCGCCATCGTCGGTGACGAAGACCTCGCCGTGTTCAAAGGGGCTCATCGTGCCGGGATCGACGTTCAGATACGGATCCAGCTTGCGTAGGCGAACGGAGTAGCCGCGTGCCTGCAACAATGCGCCAAGGGCTGCAGATGCCAGCCCTTTGCCAAGCGATGAAACAACGCCACCAGTGATAAAAATAAATCGCGCCATGAGTGTTCGGCTGCCCCCGTGAGAAGTCAGATTTCAGCTGCCCGGCGGCCTGTAAAAACCGCAGCATCACGGGACTTTACGTATAAAGGATTCGCGCAATAAGCGCAAGGGAACCGCAAGATGCTGTTACGGTCCCCATTTTATTTTCTAGCTGTAGTAGGTTAGTCGGCGCTGGGTACCAGCGGTGCGTTGTCGCCTTCTGCCGGCGGCAGCAGGTCGCTGCCAAGGGGCGCCGCCGGTGCCGTCTCTGCGCCGTCATTGCCAGCGGGTGCAACGATGCGGTCAGCAACCGAAGAACCTGCGGATTTCTGGGCCGCCAGAACGGTCAGGGTGATCGAGGTAACGATGAAGGCCGCTGCGAGGATCCAGGTCACTTTGCTCAGCGCCGTCGCAGCAGCGCGGCCGGTCATTGCGCCGCCACCGCCACCGCCGCCCATGCCAAGGCCGCCGCCTTCGGACCGTTGCAGCAGAACGACAGCAATCAGGCCCAGAGCCAGAAGAAGATGGATGATCAGTACAACGTTTTCCATGGGTCCCTGCGGCGGTTGGCTCAGTATCGGGCGGTAAATAGGGAAGAATGCAGACAGGGGCAAGGGCCGAGTTGGCCGGGCCGCATTCTGTCGCGCCCGAATGTGTCAAATGAAACAGAACCGGACGCGGGAAGCGCCCTGTTTTCGCGCCCTTCTGCGGAATTTCCGGTATTTGTGACTGGACAGAATTGGCGCCCGGGGGGCACTGTTTGACTATGCCACATGATCATTCTGACCACCCGCATGCTTTGCTGCCGCCCGATCCCGCCCTGCGGGTCAAGGCGCTTGAAACGATTCTGACCCGCAAGGGGCTTATTGACCCGGCTGCACTCGATGAGATCATCGACACCTATCAGACCAAGGTGGGTCCGCAGAATGGCGCCCGCGTGGTCGCCCGCGCCTGGAGCGATCCCGCCTTCAAGGCAGCGCTGCTGGCGGATGCGGACCCGGTGTTGTCCGAACTCGGCTATTATGGCCGTCAGGGAGAACACATGGTGGTGGTCGAAAACACACCCGAGCAACATAATATGGTCGTCTGCACCCTGTGCAGTTGCTATCCGTGGCCGCTTTTGGGAATCCCGCCGGGCTGGTATAAATCGGATGCCTACCGCGCCCGCGCCGTGCGGGCGCCACGTGCGGTGCTCTCTGAATTTGGCGTGACTCTGCCTGAAGGCACCCGGGTGCGGGTCTGGGATTCCACCGCCGAGGTCCGTTATCTGGTCCTTCCAATGCGTCCCGAGGGCAGTGAAGGACTGGACGAAGATGCGCTTGCTGCGCTTGTGACCCGCGACAGCATGGTGGGCACCGGCCTGCCGCAAACGCCTGGGGCACCCTGATGACCCGACTGCATGATATGGGCGGACGCTTTGGTGACGGGCCGGTACGGCCGGAGGGGCCGAATGCGCCGGTCTTCGCCGCAGAATGGCATGCCCGCGCGCTGGCGGTGACGCTGGCCTGTGGCGCCCTGGGACAATGGAATATCGATACCTCCCGCCATGCCCGCGAAAAACTGGCGCCGCTCGATTACACCCGGTTTTCCTACTATGAAATCTGGCTTGCCGCGCTCGCGGATCTTCTGGTCCAGAAGGGGGTCCTTAGCGAGGATGATCTGGCCGGGCAGGGAGGTGATGGCCCACACCCGCTGGCCGATCGAAAACTTTCTGCCGACGCCGTGGCCGCGATGCTGGCCAAGGGCGATCCGGCTACCCGTACCGGCGGACCGGAGCCGGTTTTCAGCGAAGGCCAGAGCGTGCGCACGCGCCATCCCGGTGGCAGCAGGTTGGTCGATGGCGGCCACACACGGCTGCCTGCCTATGCCACCGGCGCGACGGGCCGCATTCTACGCCTGCAAGGAACCCACGTGCTGCCAGACAGCGCTGCCCACGGTCTGGGTGAGGCGCCGGAGCCACTTTATGCGGTCGTTTTCCCGGCGGGGGAATTGTGGAGCCATCCGGAAGACCCGGCGGATGAGGTGGTTCTGGACCTGTGGCAAAGCTATCTGGAGGCTGTATGACCATGAACATATGTCGTCCTGATGATGCCCCGGAACCGGCGTTTGAGCAGCCCTGGCACGCGCAGGCCTTTGCGCTGACGGTGCATCTCAATGAAAGCGGTCGTTTCACCTGGGCCGACTGGGTTTCGCGGTTCTCGGCCACCCTGGCCCGGCATGGCGTGTCGCGAGACCTCAACGGCGGCGATGACTACTTCACCGCCTGGCTTGAAACCCTGGAGGCGATTCTAGCAGAGGACGGCGTCGCCCTCGCCGAGGAGGTCGTAACCACCCGCGAAGGGTGGAAACAGGCCTATCTGGAAACTCCGCATGGGCATCCGGTGGTCCTGCAGGACGGATAACACGGGGTAACCTGCAAGAATCACGGCGCCGACCCGCTGCTGCGGCGAATTTGCGGTTTTACTGGGCCTGCGGCACCGCTATACCGGCCCGGGTTTGAACCAGACAGCTATAAAGGACCGGATATGGCCAATGTCGTCGTAGTCGGCGCCCAGTGGGGCGACGAGGGAAAAGGCAAGATCGTGGACTGGCTGAGCGAGCGCGCCGATGTGATCGCGCGCTTTCAGGGCGGCCATAACGCCGGCCATACGCTGGTCATCGACAGCAAGGTCTACAAGCTGCACGCGCTGCCCTCTGGTGTTGTGCGTGGTGGCAAGCTGTCGGTCATCGGCAACGGCGTGGTTCTTGATCCCTGGCACCTGATCAAGGAGATCGAAACCGTACGGGAACAGGGCGTCGATATCACGCCCGAGACGCTGATGATCGCCGAAAACACGCCGCTGATCCTGCCGCTGCATGGTGAGTTGGATCGCGCCCGCGAAGAAGCCGCCAGCAAGGGCACCAAGATCGGTACCACCGGTCGTGGCATTGGCCCGGCATACGAAGACAAGGTTGGCCGCCGTGCCATCCGCGTTGCCGACCTGGCAGACGAAGCCACGCTGGAGGCCCGTGTGGACCGCGCGCTGCAGCATCACGATCCGCTGCGTAAGGGGCTTGGCGTCGACCCGATCGACCGCGATGCGTTGATCGCGCAGCTGAAAGAGATCGCTCCCAAGATCCTGCCCTATGCGGCGCCGGTCTGGAAGGTTCTCAACGAAAAGCGCAAGGCCGGAAAGCGGATCCTCTTTGAAGGAGCCCAAGGCGCGCTGCTGGATATCGATTTCGGCACTTATCCCTTTGTGACCTCCTCCAATGTGATTGCGGGTCAAGCGGCAACGGGTGTCGGTATCGGGCCTGGGTCCATCGACTATGTTCTGGGCATCGTCAAAGCCTATACCACCCGCGTGGGGGAAGGCCCGTTCCCGACCGAACTGCTGGGCGCCGATGGCAAACCCGATGCGGATGGTGAACGCCTTGGCACCCGCGGGCATGAATTCGGCACCACTACCGGCCGTCAACGCCGCTGTGGCTGGTTCGATGCCTGTCTGGTGCGCCAGACCTGTGCCACCTCTGGCATCAACGGTATTTCGCTGACCAAGCTGGACGTTCTGGATGGGTTTGAGACGCTGAAGATCTGCACCGGCTACGATCTGGACGGAGAACGTCTGGATTACCTGCCGACTGCGGCAGACCAGCAGGCCCGCTGCACGCCGATATACGAGGAAATGCCCGGCTGGTCCGAATCCACCGAAGGCGCGCGCAGCTGGAACGACCTGCCTGCCAATGCCATCAAGTACGTGAAACGCGTGGAAGAGCTGATCGAATGCCCGGTCGCGCTTCTGTCCACCAGCCCGGAGCGGGACGACACCATTCTGGTGACGGACCCGTTTGCTGACTGATGGCGGATAAACCCCGTCTCAGCTACAAGGCCCGCCGTCGCTGGGCGCTGGTGCTGCTACTGATTGGCATGCCGCTTTATATCGTCATCGCGGTGACCATCCTCAACCTGCTGAACCGACCGCCGGTGGTGGTTGAACTGCTGGTCTACGCGGTGCTGGGCATCGCCTGGGCGCTGCCGTTCAAGTTCGTGTTCCGGGGGATCGGCCAGGCCGACCCGGATCAGCCACCGGAAGAATAGACCCGGTCCGGTAAGGGCATATCCAAATGCAAAAAAGGCGGGCTGTTCGGCCCGCCTTTTCGTTTGGATGGTTTGGGTGCAAACCCCTACCGCGTCGGATTAGCCAACGGCCCGTTTGGCCGGGCGGAAGCCGGTTTCCTCGGTTGCGGCAAAGCGGCCGTTTTCGGATCGCTCGATCTTGCCTTCCCGCAGCAACTGCCCAAAGGAGCGCAGCCCGTCTTCGCGATTGAATTCGGCAGCGCCTGCATCGCGCACCTTGTTCATCAGCTGCGGGCGGGAGAAGTGATCGCGGCCTTCGACAAAGCTCATATAAGCGGCTGCAGCCTCCAGCAGATCCTGCAGCTCGACCGCGCCGCGCTCTGCGGCATAGGCCGCGAAATCTGCTGCAGTGGCATCCGAGGCAGAGCCTTCATCCTTCAGCACCGAAATCCGACGCGGGCGCACGGGGCGCGTGGCTTGCGGCGTGCTGCTGGCGTTGTCCTCGGCCGCGGGGGAGGGATCGATGCGCTGCTCCGCCACCAGTTTCAAAGGCGCGGGACGGGACGCATTGCTGCGTTCGCGCGCGCTGCGGGCACCGGTCGGCACCGGCCGACGCGGTTTAACCACGCTGGCCAGATCCTGACGGTAGGCGTCTTCACTGTTTTCGCTACCTGTGCTGCCACCGGCAGTGCGATCTGCCTCGGCTGCTGCCACTGCGGCGCGCAGATGGCCGTAGGTTTCGCGCGAAGAGGCGGTTTCCGGCGCGTCCAGCTTGGCATCTGCTGCATCCATCAGCCGCGATACATCGCTGTCGGGGAAATCTGCGGCAGGGGCTGCCGGGCGTTTCCTGGCAACATCCTCTGCGGCCGCTGCCGCTTCGGTGCTTTCTCCTGCCGTCGCGGTTTGGGCTTTTTGCTCTTCCTGCCGGTCTTCTTCGGTCTCTTGCGAGGCGGCGAGGAGTTCGGCCTCGACCTCTGCCAGTTCGCGCATCAGATCGGCTTCATCCTCGTCCGACAGGCTGCTGTCGACGCCAGGGGTTGCGGAGGCAGTGGCAGGCTCGTACTCGGCGCTGTCGGAAAGGTTTGTCAGGGCCCCTGTGGCGACAACCTGTTCAAGATCGGCCCGTTTGACTTTGATAACACGGGCGCGCATCGGACGGCGCGGCTCCTCAGCCGTTTCCGGCTCGGCTTGTTCGGGTTCGGCGGCTGGTTCAGCCTGTTCCGGTTCAGCCTGTGCCTCTGGCTGCGCGGGTTCCTGTTCCGGGGCTGTCTCGGGCGCAGGTTCAGCTTCAACCGCTGCCTCTACAACGGGCTGATCCGCTACGCTGTCCTCCGCTTCGGCGTTGCCTTTGCCCAGCTGAGCCAGAACACGGGAGATCTCGTCATCCTCCGAAGTGTCTTCGTCGACTTTGGCTTCCTCTGCGGCCGCGTCCTCGGCCAGGGCTTCGGAGATGTCGCTTGCGGCCTCTGACAGGATGCTTTCGGCGTGTTCGTCTTCGGAGAAATCCTCTTGTGGGGTCTGGGAGACCACGGCACGGATCCGGCGCAGTTTGGCGGCGATGCTTTCGGCGGCGGCGGCGTCACGCTTCGGCGCTTTCGGCTCTGCGATTTCCGCTTCGGCGCTTTCGTCTTCAGCTGCTTTCGCGGGCTTCGAATGTTCGTCTTCTACAGCTTCAGCGACTTCACTGTCATGGGCAGCGGCAGCGGCCGAGATGGCGGCGATCTTGTCCGCGTCAGGAGCCGGGGGCTGTGCCTGCTCTTCGTCGGCTAGGGTGGCGGCATCGCCGTCCGCCTCATCAGTATCTGTTGCTTTCGCGGGTTCTTCTGCAGCCTCGTCGGCAGAAGCTTCGGGCGCCGGGGATTCTTCGATGCTCGGCTCGGCTGCGCTGTTTTCCGTCGGCTCTGACTGTTCGCTGATCGGAGCGACAGTGTCTTCAACATCTGTTTTCTGTGTATCTCTAACCTGCGCTTCTTCAGTCGGTGCGTCAGAAACCGCTGCGTCTGCAGCGGGCGCGGACTGTGGCGCTGTGGCGGCGCGCAGATGGATGCCTTCGGTGCTGGTACGGGCCTCGACCTGACGTGCGATCTCCCGCTGCGCAATACGGGCGAGCATGTCTGCGTCGGGCTGTGGCGGTTCGGCACCGAAATATCGGTCGTCAGAGGCCAGGTCACGAAAATACTCTGCAATCGCCTTCATGGTGCCAAAGGAGTCCTCGAACCCTTCCAGCGTGCAGGAGAATGTCCCGTAAGAAACGGTCAAAACTTTGTTATTTTGTACCATAGGGCTGCGCGTCCTCACCAAAGTCGTTGACGTTTATAGTATGGATCAGGTCGTCAAATTCTGCGCGAATCCGTGCAATTGATCGTATCATTTTGTGTTTAGATTGTGGCCTGTTTCCAGATCTGCGAGAAATCCCGGCATGAATAAGCTGATTGTTGATGAGATGACGCCAGTAACCCTGGTTGGTGGCGGTCATCTGGGTCTGGAAGACCTGAATGAGGCGTTGCGCCATGCGCCGGTGCTCGTTGCTGCGGACGGCGGCGCGGGGGCCGCGCTGGAGCAGGGACACGTACCTGAGGCGGTAATCGGGGACTTCGATTCGCTGCCTGAGGCGGTACAAAACCGTTTGCCTGCGGAAAACCTGTTCCATCTTCCAGAGCAGGACACCACCGATTTTGACAAGGCGCTGCGGTCGATCCGAGCGCCGGTAGTGCTGGGGGCGGGGTTCCTTGGGGCGCGCGTCGATCACCAGTTGGCGGCCTTTCACACGCTGATCCAGCCCGGGCGCAGCCCCTGCATTCTGATCGGTGCGACTGAACTGGTATTTCACGTCACCCGGCGTATTGCCCTGCCGATGGCGGCGGGCGATGTGGTGTCGCTGTTCCCGATGCAGCCGGTAACGGGACGCTCCGGTGGGCTGGTCTGGCCGATCGAGGGGCTTCAGATGTGCCCGACCAGCCGGATCGGAACATCCAACCGCGCCGTGGGACCGGTCTGGATCGAAGCGGATGGGCCGGGGTTGCTGGGCATCGTGCCGCGCCACTATCTGGCAGCACTTATGCAGGCGATTGCGTCACCGGCGCCTTGCTAGATTGCGCCGCTTGCCGCGCCACGGCCTGTTCGCGCAGGATGACGTAAAGACCCGCCGCAACGGTGATGGTGATCCCAAGGGCGGCGAGGCCATCCGGCAGTTCGATGAAGATCAGCCAGCCGAACAGGGTGGCCACCGGGATTTCCAGATACTGCATTGGCGCCAGGGTCGCGGCCGGGGCATAGCGCAGGCTCCAGGTCATCAGCAGATGCGCGCCGGTGCCCAGAACCCCGATGCCAAGCATCAGAAAGCTGGTCCACAGATCCGGAACCACGATCTGCAAACCCTCGATCCCCAGCGGATCGCCGATCAGCAGCAGCGGCGCCAGCATAACACAGGCCATCGTGCCGGATACGGCCTGTAGGCTGATCGGATCTGTCTCCTTGGCGATCTGCCGGGTGACCATCATGAACAGGGCAAAGATCACCGCCACCGCCAGCGGCCAGAGGGCGTGCAGGCCAACTTCGGCAAAGCTGGGCTGGATCACCAAGAGGGTGCCGGCAAAGCCGACAACGCAGGCCAGGATGCGGCGCAGGCCGACCTCTTCGAGCAGGATGAACTTGCCGATCAGCAACATGATAAAGGGCATGACAAAGGCAATCGCCACCGCATCCGCCAGCGGCAGGTATTTGAGGGCGGTAAACATCGCGCCGATCCCGCCGATATGCAGCAGGGTACGCAAAAAGGTCAGCCGCAGCACACGCCCGCGCATGCGCCACATGCGGGCGCCCGCCCAAACCAGCGGCATCAGCAGAATCACCTGTGCGGCAAAACGGACAAAAATCAGCTCTCCCAGTGGGATATGCTGGCCAAGCAGTTTGGCCACCGCATCGCCCAGCGGCGCGAGGATGCAAAAGCCAAGCATCAGAAGGATGCCGAGAAGGGGACGATCTTGGGTCATGAAACGCACGCTAGGCGGGCGTCCCGGGAAGGGCAAGACAGGTAATCCCGCCTGATCAGCAATTTGGCACGTTTACGGCCAGCCCCCCAAGCGATGTTTCCTTGTATTTTTCATTCATGTCGGCGCCGGTCTGCCGCATGGTTTCGATCACCGCATCAAGCGGCACAAAGTGATGCCCGTCACCGCGCAGGGCCAGCGATGCAGCAGAGACCGCCTTGATCGCGCCCAGACCGTTGCGTTCGATACAAGGCACCTGCACCAGACCTTTGACGGGATCGCAGGTCATGCCCAGGTGGTGTTCCAGCGCGATCTCGGCGGCGTTTTCGACCTGTTCGGGGTTGCCGCCCATCACGGCGCAAAGACCGGCAGCCGCCATCGCGGCAGCGGAGCCCACTTCGGCTTGGCAGCCCGCTTCGGCGCCCGAGATGGAGGCGTTGAATTTTACCAGCCCGCCGATTGCGGCGGCGGTCAGAAGGAAATCTTCGATATTGCGCTCGGATGCGCCAGGGACGTGATCAAGGTAATAGCGCATGACGGCCGGCAGTACCCCGGCTGCGCCATTGGTGGGGGCGGTCACCACCTGTCCGCCGGCGGCGTTCTCTTCGTTGACGGCAATCGCGTAGACGCTGATCCAGTCGTTGATCGTATGCGGCGCAGTCAGGTTCATGCCGCGCTCGGCCATCAGCGCCTCGTGGATCCCCTTGGCGCGGCGGCGGATGCTGAGACCACCGGGCAGGATACCGTCGCGCTCCAGCCCGCGGTTGATGCAATCGTTCATCACCTGCCACAGGCGCGCGGTGCCCTCTTTCAGGCTGATCTCACTGCAGCGGGAGACCTCGTTCGCGCGTTTCATCGCGGCGATGCTTTTGCCGCTGCGCTTCGCCATTTCCAGCATCTCGGCGGCGGATTTGAACGGATAGGGCACTGGCGCGCCTTCGTCCGTCGCCTTGCCTGCCGCCAGTTCTTCCTCGGTCAGGACAAAGCCACCGCCGACAGAGTAGAACACCTGCTGCAGGATCACGTCGCCCTGCGCATCGGTGCCCATCAGGATCATTCCGTTGGCGTGGCCTTCAAGCGTGTGATCGTAGTCGAAGATCAGGTCGGTCTTCGGATCGTAGGCCAGCGTGCCCAGCCCCTCGGGGCTGACCTGACCGGTCTCGCGGATCTGGGCCAGCGCGGTTTCGGCCTTTTCGTCGTCGTAGGTGTCGGGGCGGAACCCGGCGAGGCCCAGGGTGGTGGCGCGGTCACTGGCGTGGCCGACGCCGGTAAAAGCCAGCGATCCATGCAGCGAGGCGCGCAGCCCGTGAAAATCAAAGGGCGAGGCGCGCATCTGGTCAAGGAACCGCGCCGCTGCCACCATCGGGCCCATGGTGTGCGAGGACGAGGGGCCGATGCCCACTTTGAACATATCAAAAACGGAGAGGAACATTCAGGTAGCCGATCCTTCTGGGGGATTTGCGTAAACAGGGGCGGTGAAGGGCGCAGGACCCAGACCTTCGGCGGTCTGGGCGGCAGCCGTAGCGGGGCGCTGCTCAAGGCGGTGCAGCATGGCAGAGAGGCGTGGATAGGCGGCCAGATCGAACCAGCTGCGATCCCGGCTCATGGGATACAGCGCCATCCAGCGCATCAGGCAGGCGAGATAGAGGTCCAGTATCGAAGGATCCTCTGCCGCCAGCCAGATGCCGCCGTCGCTTGCTGCGCGCTCCAGCGTGGTCAGATGTGTTGTGAGGCGGTCGTTCAGATGACGGTGCAACGTATCCTGCTGCGCCAGATCATCGCCGATGTATTTCTGCGGGTAGAATAACATGCGCAGGTCAGCATGCAGGGTGTTGGACAGAAAGAACAACCACTTCAGCGTCCATCCCCGGTCCGGACTATCCGCCATCGGCAGCAGCGCAGCGTGGCGGTCGGCCAGCCACAACAGGATCGCGCCGGTCTCAAATAGGGTGCCAGCAGGCGTTTCGAGCACCGGGATCAGCCCCTGCGGGTTGAGGCTGCGATAGGCCGGGCTGTCCAGCGCGCCGCCCCGACGGTCGATCAAAACCGTCTCATAGGGTTGCTGCATCTCTTCCAGCGCCAGGCGGATCACCAGCGAGGCGTTGTCGGGGGCATAGTGAAGGCGGTAGCTGGGCGTCATGGGGCAACCTTAGAAATACTCGTCACAGGGGTAACGTCCGTTTCCGGCGTTTCCAATAGGAAACACGCCAAAGGCTCCGCAGCCGCCAAGGATACATGGCAAAAGCCGTGGAATTGTTTCTCGCCCTTCCGGGGGACATTCTTTATAAGGCCATCAAACCCTTATCACGGAGCCGTTACTATGGCCGGAGAACTGTCACCCATCGACAAGGCAAAATTCGTTGCCGCGAAACGGGCTGCCGATCTGGTTGAGGATGGCATGCGCGTGGGGCTGGGAACCGGGTCGACCGCCGCCTGGCTAGTGCGCTGCCTTGGTGAGATGGTGCGCGAACAGGGGCTGAATTTCACGGCGGTGCCGACCTCGACCCGCACGGCGGAGCTGGCGCGTGAAATGGGCATCCGGGTGATTTCGCTGGATGAGGCCAAGTGGCTCGACCTGACCATCGACGGCGCTGATGAATTTGACGCCGACCTCAACCTGATCAAGGGCGGCGGCGGCGCGCTGTTGCAGGAGAAGATCGTCGCGACCGCATCCGATCAAATGGTTGTTATCGCCGATGCCGGAAAAGAGGTGGAAACACTGGGGGCTTTCCCGCTTCCGGCAGAGGTGATTCCCTTTGGTTGGCAGACCAGTCAGGCGCTGATTGAGGAAACCCTTGTTTCTATGGATGTTCTGGGGCGCACGGCAACGCTGCGGATGAATGGTGATGCGCCGTTTGTGACCGATGAAGGCAACTATATTCTGGACCTGCATCTGAAGCGGATCGGCAATTGCCGACAGCTTGCCATGGTGCTGAACCAGATCCCCGGTGTGGTTGAAAACGGACTCTTTATCGATATTTGTGACACCGTCATCATCGGCTATGGCGATGGTGAGGTTGAAACACGCGATATCAATGAAGGAACCGTGGAGAAGGACAGGCTCGACTTTGTCGAGACCGACAACCTGTTCACGGATCTGGCGGACTGAAAAGGCTGAAATTCCATGAGTTTTGATTATGATCTCTTTGTCATTGGCGGTGGCTCCGGCGGCGTACGCGCGGCACGTGTGGCGGCTGGCGGTGGTGCCAAGGTCGCCCTGGCCGAGGAAGACCGCTATGGCGGGACCTGCGTGATCCGTGGCTGTGTGCCCAAGAAACTGATGGTTTTTGCCAGCGAATACTCTGGCATGGTCGAGGATGCACAGGCCTATGGCTGGGACATTCAGCCCGGCGCCTTCAACTGGGATGCCTTCAAGGGCAAGCTGGAAGCGGAGCTGGACCGGCTCGAAGGGATCTACCGCAATCTTCTGAAAAACAGCGGTGTCGAAAGCTTTGATGCGCGCGCAAAACTGGTCGACGCCCATACGGTGGAGCTGTCCGATGGGACCCGCAAAAGCGCCAAGCACATCCTGATCGCCACCGGTGGCCGCCCCATCGTGCCGGAATTCCCGGGCAGCGATCTGGCGATCACCTCAAACGATATCTTCCACCTTGATAAACTGCCCGAGAGCATCCTGATTGTCGGCGGCGGCTATATCGCCTGCGAATTTGCCGGCATCATGAACGGGCTGGGCGTGAAAACCACGCAATACTACCGCGGTGCGCAGATCCTGCGCGGCTTCGACGATGAGGCGCGCGGTCTGGTCTCCGATGAAATGTGCCAGGCTGGGATCAACCTGCATCTGGGCACCAATGTGATCGAGATGGCCCGCGAGGGCGACAAGATCCGCGTCAAGGCCACCAATGGCGACGAGGCGCTGTTCGATCAGGTGATGTATGCCACCGGTCGTGCGCCCAATGCCGATGATCTGGGGCTCGAAGGTCTTGGCATCGAACGCGGCCGCAAGGGCGAGATTCTGGTCGATGAGTACAGCCAGACCGGGGTGCCGTCTGTCTATGCGATCGGCGATGTGACCGATCGGGTGAACCTGACGCCGGTGGCGATCCGCGAAGGCATGGCCTTTGTCGAAACCGTGTTCAATGGCAACCCGACCAGCCCGGATCACGAGCTGATCCCGACGGCGATCTTTACCCAGCCTGAAATGGGCACCGTGGGTCTGAGCGAGGAAGACGCAGCCAAGCAGGAGCCGATCGAGGTCTATGCGACATCGTTCAAGCCGATGCAGCAGGCCTTTGCCGGGCGCGCCCAGCGGGTGCTGATGAAACTGGTCGTCAGCCAGGCCACTCGCAAGGTGCTGGGATGCCATATCGTCGCACCCGGCGCAGGCGAGATGATCCAGCTGGCAGGCATTGCGGTCAAGATGGGCGCGACAAAAGAAGACTTTGACCGGACCGTGGCGGTACACCCGACCATGTCCGAAGAGCTTGTGACGATGAAGACTCCGGTCCGGACCGCTTGAATTATCGGTTTCGGACCACAGGTTAGGTCGCAGGAAAACATGTGCCGCAACCATGCGGCAGCAAAGGGATAGGAGACACATGGCGGGAAATAGCGGTGGTCCCTGGGGGGGCGGAGGCTCTTCCGGTGGCGGTGGAGGCAACCGAGGCGATAACAACGGCGGTGGCGGCGGCGGTGGCCGTCGCCCCGAGGATCCTCAGATTCCCGAAATCGACGAGCTGCTCAAGAAAGGCCAGGAGCAATTCCGGGTCCTGATGGGCGGCCGGGGCGGTGATGGCTCCGGTGGTGGTGGTCGCGGTGGTTCCGGCGGCGGTGCGCCGCTGTTCACCAAAGGCACCGTAGCCATTGGCGCGATTGCCGCTGCGGTTTTGTGGGGCATGGCCAGCTTCTATTCGGTCAAGACCGAAGAACGCTCTGTCGAACTGTTCCTTGGCGAATACTGGGATACCGGCCAGCCCGGTCTGAACTTTGCCCCCTGGCCGCTGGTCACCTACGAGGTGATCCCGGTTCTGGTCGAGCAGACCGAGAACATCGGGGCAGGCTCGCGCGGAGTTGATGCCGGGCTGATGCTGACGGGCGATGAGAATATCATCGACGTCGATTTCCAGGTCGTCTGGAACATCAACGAGCCGGACAAGTACCTGTTCAACCTGCGTGATCCGCGGGCCACGATTCAGGCTGTCGCCGAATCCGCTATGCGGGAAATCATTGCCCAGTCCGAACTGGCACCGATCCTCAACCGGGACCGGGGTGTGATTACCTCGCGGCTTGAGGAGCTGATCCAGTCGACGCTGGACAGCTACGACAGTGGCGTGAACATCGTCAGGGTCAACTTTGATGGTGCCGATCCGCCAGAGCCTGTGAAGGATGCCTTCCGCGAAGTGCAGTCCGCCGGTCAGGAACGTGACCGTCTGGAAAAACAAGCGGATGCCTATGCCAACCGGAAACTGGCCTCCGCACGGGGTCAATCCGCACAGACGCTGGAAGAGGCCGAAGCCTATCGTGCTCAGGTGGTCAACCAGGCCAGCGGTGAAGCCAGCCGTTTCTCGGCGGTTCTTGCCGAATATGAAAAGGCTCCTGAGGTGACCCGCAAGCGTCTGTATCTGGAGACCATGGAAGAGGTGCTGGGCAACGTGGACAAGGTCATCATCGACTCGTCCGTCGGCGAAGGCGGCCAGGGCGTGGTGCCTTATCTGCCGCTTAACGAGTTGCGCCGGACGGAGGGCAAGTGATGAAAAAGACTACGTTTATCCTCCCCATTCTGGTGATCGCCGTTGTCGCGGCCCTGTCCGCTGTCTTCATCGTGGACGAACGCGAAAAGGCGCTGGTGCTGCGCTTTGGCCGTGTGGTCGCGGTACAGGAACAGCCCGGTCTGGCCTTCAAGGTGCCGCTGATCGACGAAGTTGTCACCTATGATGACCGGATCCTCAGCCTTGAGGTTGGTCCGCTGGAAGTCACGCCCGAGGATGACCGCCGTCTGGTGGTCGATGCCTTTGCCCGCTACCGGATCACCGATCTGCGTCAATTCCGTGAGGCGGTGGGTGCCTCCGGCATTCCGGGCGCAGAAAACCGTCTGGACAAAATCATGCGCGCTCAGACGCGTGAGGTGCTGGGCTCCGTCAGCTCGAATGACATCCTGTCTTCGGACCGGGCTGCCCTGATGCTGCGCATCCGCAACGGTGCGATCAGCGAGGCCAGCGGTTTCGGGATCGAGGTGATCGACGTGCGTCTGAAGCGTACCGACCTGCCGCAGGCGAACCTCGATGCTACCTTTGCGCGGATGCGCGCTGAGCGTGAGCGAGAGGCCGCCGACGAGATCGCCCGCGGTGAGGAAGCCGCCCAGCGAGTGCGTGCGCAAGCGGACCGGACCGAGGTCGAATTGGTGTCCGAAGCTGAACGCGAAGCCGAAGTCATTCGCGGTGAAGCGGATGCGGAGCGCAACGCGATCTTCGCCGAAGCCTATGGCCGCGATCCGGAGTTCTTCGAGTTCTACCGTAGCCTCACCGCCTATGCGCGGTCGATGCAGGACGGCAATTCCTCGATGGTTCTGTCGCCGGACAGCGAGTTCTTCAACTACCTGAAATCCTCGACCGGTGGAGTTTCGACGCGATAACGCGCTGTTTTCACAGGGTTTCGAAGAGTTTCAAAAATAAAAGGGGGCCGACATTGCGTCGGCCCCCTTTTCATTTTCTCTGCGTGGCTTGCGTCGCGTTGGAGGGGCAGCCGGGCTGACGTCCGCTGTCGGTGTCTCCCCAGTCTTGGTCTGGCGGGAAAAAGGCGGGAAAAGGCAGGGGCTGCAAGGAACACCCTGAGCTGCACCAAACCTGCAATTTTGTTCAAAACCTTGTGATGATCGCCGCGCCGGGCATCCTGGTGGATTCTTGGTGCCCTTTAAGTGACGGATTAAATGGGGGAAAATGGCGTGCTCCGGTTCTCTACCGCTTTCACTTTGCCTCGAAGACGTGCAACATTCATTGCAGCGAGGGAGAGAGTCCCTACATTAATCCCATCCTGTACTTCTGCCGATCACGCGTGGAACCGCAGGCAGAGGTCAGGAGGAAAAACCGGAATGGCGATGACAAGGAGTAGTGCCGTGCAAGCACAGGCAATTTCTTATTCGGATGCGCAGGACAGGACAGGGGCGCCGTGGCGGCTTCTGATGCTCGCCCTGATCAGCAGCATCATGGTACTGGCCCAGGTCCTGATGGCCCAGGCCCGCCCCGAAAGCCTGGCACCGCTGGCGGAAAAAGTCAGCCCTGCTGTAGTCAACATCACCACCACGACCGTGATCGAAGGCCGGTCTGGTCCACAGGGGATCGTCCCCGAAGGCTCTCCCTTCGAAGATTTCTTTCGCGAGTTCCAGGACCGCAATGGAAGCAATGGCGGCAATGACCGTCCGCGCCGCTCTTCGGCACTTGGCTCCGGCTTCGTGATCTCCGAAGACGGCTACATCGTCACCAACAACCACGTGATCGAATCCGCCGACGAGATCGAGATCGAATTCTTCCCGGGCGACGGTCAGCCTGCGCAGCCGCTCCCGGCGAAGGTGGTCGGCACCGACCCCAACACCGATATCGCCCTGCTGAAGGTCGATGCGCCGATGCCGCTGAAATTCGTGACCTTTGGCGACAGCGACACCGCCCGTGTCGGCGACTGGGTGATTGCCATGGGCAACCCACTGGGGCAGGGGTTCTCCCTGTCGGCCGGTATCGTCTCCGCTCGTAACCGGGAACTTTCGGGTTCCTATGACGACTACATTCAGACGGACGCAGCCATCAACCGGGGCAACTCGGGCGGGCCGCTGTTCAACATGGATGGTTCGGTTGTCGGCGTGAACACCGCGATCCTGTCGCCTAATGGCGGCTCCATCGGGATTGGCTTTTCGATGGCGTCGAACGTGGTCAGCAAGGTGGTTAAACAGCTGAAGGAATTCGGCGAAACCCGCCGTGGCTGGCTGGGTGTGCGGATCCAGGACGTGACCAGTGACGTGGCCGAGGCGATGGGCATGGACAAAGCCAAAGGCGCTCTGGTTACAGACGTTCCCGAAGGTCCGGCACAAGAGGCTGGCATGCTGGCGGGCGATGTGATCCTCAGCTTTGACGGCAACGATGTCGAAGACACCCGCAGCCTGGTGCGCACCGTGGGTAACACCGAAGTCGGCAAGACCGTGCGCGTGATCGTCTACCGTGAAGGCAAGACTGAGACGCTCAAGGTCACGCTGGGTCGTCGTGAAGATGCCGAGCGCAAGGCCGGTCCTGCCGGTGGGGACGATACCCCGCAGGAGCAGACCGAGAAGCAGCTTCTGGGTCTGTCGGTTGGCGTTCTGAACGACCAGCTACGTGGTGAGCTGAATGTCCCCGAAGGCACCAATGGTCTGGTGATCCTGTCGGTCGACGAAACCTCGGAAGCCTGGGAGAAGGGGCTGCGCGCAGGTGATGTGATCACCGAAGCCGGGCAGCAGAAACTCTCTGGCATCAGCGATCTGGAGGCCCGTATCGACGAGGCCAAGGAAGCAGGCCGCAAGTCGCTCCTGCTGCTGGTCCGCCGCAACGGTGAGCCGCGTTTCGTGGCGCTCAATCTGGCGGAATAATCCGCGGGCCTGTCGCCGGGCGCGGCGCAGGACTTCGTGCAAAAGGCCGGGCATTGTCCCGGCCTTTTCTATTTGGGGCCGGAGGCGGGTGGCGCCACGCTGGGCTCTGGGCTCTGGGCTCTGGGCTCTGGGCGCGAATAGAAAAGAGCCATGTGCTGGCGGGCACATGGCTCTTGTAGGTACAGGCGGGCATTGGGATGGAACGGTAAATGCCTGCCCTTGAAATGACCTTCGCAGATCAGCGGTCCCGGCTCTGTGACCCAGTTCACACCAATGTCAGAAAATGTGTTTTTGGATTGTTTGGCTTAGATCAGTTCCGGTTCCGCCAGCAGGCCCAGGGCTGTGCGGTCGAGGATCTGCAGGGCGCCGCGGTTGATTTCGATGATGCCGCTGCGTTTCCAGTTCGACAGTGTTTTCGACACCGCCTCGCGGGTGGCGCCGACGAATTCGGCAAGCTCACTTTGCGACAGCCCCAGTCGCCCGTCGCCGCTGTCCGGGGTAAGGTACAGCAATTTGCGGGCCAGCCGGACCGGCATCGGCAGAAACACCTGTTCGTTCAGCTGTGCATTCATCCAGCGCATGCGCTGCCCCGCCAGTCGCAACAGGTCCCCGGCCAGTTCGGGATGTTGCTGGATCTGAGCCAGCACATCCCGATTGCGCAGTCGCCGGATACGGCTGGGCTCACTGGCGGTGACTGTCGCGGTGCGAGCGCCCGGATCAAACAGGGCAATCTCTCCAAACACCGCTCCGGGGCGCATCAGATCGAGCGTCAGTTTGCGTCCCGCGATGGACAGGATCGAGAACTCCAGGGCGCCCTCGATGATGGCATAAAGCGCATCGCCGGTATCGCCTTGTTCGAACAGAACTTCGCCTTGGGACAGCCGGATGTCACTGGCCTGGCTTTCCAGCATCTGCCGCAGCGGCGCCGAGGCCCCGGAAAGGAACCCTGTTTCCGGCAGGCGGTCATGTCGCATCGTGTCATCTCCGCAGAGGTTTGCCCGGCATGCCGTTGTCCGGCGCCGGTACGGTCTTTTGCGCCAGACACTATCAGAGGCGGGGCGGGCGGGGAACTGCTGTTGCGCTTACGATTTCGGGATCGCGATCAGGCCCAGACGGCGGGCGCTGTCCAGCGACAGGATGTGGCTCTCAAGGCCGTGTCGCTGCTGATAGCGCAGGATCGCCTGCCGCGTGGGCCGGTCCAGCTTGCCGGTAACGCTGCCCTTGTAGTGCCCCCGCACGGCCAAGGCGCGCTGTAGCGAGGCGATGAAGTCCGGCGTCATGTCGACGGGGCAGGTGATCTGCAGCCAGCTTTCGGTGCGCGGGCGCACGATGTCCTGCCGGGTTTCGGTGCGGAAGACAGCGGGCTGAACAATCCGGCCATCGGCGTCGCGCTGTTCCGGCTCGGCCAAAACCTGGACAGTTACCGTTTCGATGATGGCGGGGCTGACATGGCGGTCCCAGCAACTGTCCGGCGCTGCGCCGGGCGGAGCGGCAGGTCGGGAGCGCGCATCGGCGCCGGTGCCGGGAGCACTGGCCGGTGTACAGGCGCTGAGCGCTGCGAATGTCAGAAGGATGACCGAGGACTGGAGCGGGGGCCGCCGCAGCAACCCTGCCAGATGTCTTATCTGGGGCGGCATCGACGGGCGTTTCAGCTGTCGTATCTGGAGCCTCGGCAAGGGGGCGCTGATCATATGCTCGGACCTCTGAGGGTCTGCAGGCAGACCGGCGGGTTTTACCGCAGGTTAGTCCATTTTCTGCACTGGCGCAAAGGCCGGGTCCTCGCTGCGTCCCTGACGGCTCAGCAGGATGTCCAGCATGCCCGAGATATCCTCGATCCCTTCGGCAATCACATGGGTGACACCGTCGCCGCGTTGCAGGCGGCCGGTGATCCGCAGAAGCCGCCCGGAAATGACGGCGCGGCGGTAGGCTTCGTATACCTTGCGCCAGACGATGACATTCACCACTCCGGTTTCATCCTCCAGCGTGATGAAGATCACCCCCTTGGCGGTGCCGGGGCGCTGGCGCAGGATCACCAGCCCGGCCACCGTGACGCGGGCCTGTTGCGGCACCCGCTCCAACCGGTCGGCCTGCAGACAGGCGGGCGGGCGGGGCCATCCGGGGGCGGTGCGGCTTTGCTGTGGTAGGGCGGGTGTCATCGTGGCGCTTTGGTGGTTTGGATATTTTAGAACAAAAATAGAACATTTGCCACCAAAGTCCACCCCTGGCCCGGGTCAGGGCAGATTGGACTGGTGCAGCGGCGGGGCCTTGGATAAACAGGCGGGAAGGACCGAGAAGGGGAAGAAACGACCATGGCAAAGATTACCTATGTCGAGCACAACGGCACCGAGCATGTTGTGGAAGTGGCCAACGGGCTGACCGTGATGGAAGGCGCGCGGGATAACAATATTCCGGGGATCGAAGCCGACTGCGGCGGCGCCTGTGCCTGCTCTACCTGCCACGTCTATGTCGATCCTGCCTGGGTCGAGAAGCTACCCGCCAAGGACGACATGGAAGAGGACATGCTGGATTTCGCCTTTGAGCCCGATCCCGAGCGCTCCCGTCTGACCTGTCAGCTGAAGGTGACGGATGCTCTGGACGGTCTCGTTGTAAAGATGCCCGAAAAGCAGATCTGATGAAGTTGCCGGGGATGGGAGCGCGGCGTCTGCCGTTACGATCCTGGCCCCGGTCCATTCGCCGCGCCGGGCAGGTGTTGTGCCTGTGGCTCCTGTGCGGGGGAGTTTTTGGCAGCGGTTCGGCCACTGCGCAAATGGGAAAAAATGACATCGCTCATTGGTACCCGAGCGGAAGCGAGATCCTGTCCGCCGAGTATACCGGCCCGACGACACGCTATGCCCATGGCGTGCTGGGGGACGGGGTAGAATGGTCCGGTCTTTCCCTGACATTTGCAGGCCCGAATGGCACCGCCATGCGTGTCGAGATCGAATTACCCAAGGATCACGTGTTCGAAGATCTGAAACCGCGCCTCGTGGATCTGTCACTGGATGGCCGTGCCGACGCCGTCATGGTCGTGGAAACGGATATGGCGCGGGGGGCGGCGCTGGCGCTTTATGGCGCTGATGGGAAGATCGCGGAGACGCCACACATCGGGCAAAGCAACCGCTGGCTGGCCCCTATCGGCGCTGCAGATCTGGATGGCGATGGCCATGTGGAGCTTGCCTATATCGACCGACCGCATCTGGCCAAGACACTGCGCATCTGGCGCTATGACGGCAGGACGCTGACCGAGGTTGCAAACCTGCCGGGGGTAACCAATCACCGGATCGGGCAGGATTTCATCACCTCCGGCATTCGCAACTGTGAAAACGGCCCCGAGATTGTGACCGCCAATGCCAGCTGGTCCCGCATCATGGCCTCTCGCCTGACCGTCGCGGGGATCAAGACCCGCGACATTGGCCCCTTTTCCGGGACGCAGTCGGTTGAGGATGCCCTAACCTGCGAATAAGGCGGCATGCCCGCCGAGGAGCGTGGGAGCGCTGCACCACCAGGCGGCGCCGGGCCCAAGGGCTGGAAGCATTCCGTGAATGTGCCTCAGCGGACGGGAGGGCGACGATACACCTTCAGACAGGGCAGCCTCAGACAGGGCGACGAAATGTCAGCGAGGTTGGCCGGTCATAGCCGGAATGCGCCGTGGCGCTGACCTGCACAAATCCCAGCCGTGAAAAGGCCTGATGGTTTTCCTCCAGCTCCACGCGGGTTTGTAGCTCCACGGCGGGCAGGCCCAGTTCCCTTGCCCGCTGGGCGGCGTGATCCACCAGAATGCGCGCCAGACCGGCTCCGCGGCTGCTTTCCTCCACCGCCAGTTTTCCAAGATACAGACAGTCCGGTTTCGGGGTCAGGAACACGCAGGCCAAGGGCGGCGTGCCAAGGATCCAGATCTCGCCGCGTCGGCATTGTTCCTGCAGCGCCTCTACCGTCAGACGCCGCATCGAGGAGGGCGGGTCAATGCGCCCCTCCATGAAGGCAAAGCTGCGCCGGATCAGGTCGAGAACCACCTCAAGACGTGCATCCGACGCGGTCAGGCGCTCTGGTGTCAGCTGTTCTGGTGTCAGGCGTGGCGCGTCAGGCATCGTCGGTCACGGGCTGTTGCCGCCCACCACGTGATCGCCGCCGATGTCCCCGAGCGAGGAGAACAGGCTGGCGGTATTGTTGGCTCCAACCTTTTTCAGAAGCCGCGCCCGGTGCACCTCGACCGTGCGATAGCTGAGCGTCAGGATCCGGGCGATCTCCTTGCTGGTCTTGCCTTCACGCAGCAGCGAATAGACCTCGCGTTCGCGCCGGGTGAGCGGCTGATAGGGGCGCACGCCCGACAGATCGGCAAAGCTCCAGACCGCGCGGCCCAGCGGCTCATCTGGGGTAAAGGTATGGCCCCGCACCCGCACCCAGAACAGATCCCCGGTCTTGCGCTTCATCACCCGCTCGTCCCAGTAGGGATTGCCCTGTCCAAGGCTCTTGTCACCGCGGTTTCGCAGGTTCTGGAACTCTTCATCCGACGGGTAGAGGAAGGAAAACAGCTGGTCCAGCAGCTCTTCGCGGGCATAACCAAACATGTCGCAGAAGCGTTGATTGCATTCCCGCAGCACGCGGTTTTCCGTCACCACGATGCCGACGGGGGAATATTCAAAGGCAAGTTGTGCCAGATCGCGGTCGGCATAGAGCCTGTCCAGCGTGGCGGGATCCGGGTGTTTGTCCATTGTGCATTGTGCCTCCCAGGCTTGACCCAAGTTAGTAACCTACCGCAAAGCCGCTGAAAACACTTATAGACAGCGCAAAAGCCGCAGGGTGTGCCGGGCAATGGGCGCGCTCTCAGGTCAGGATATAGTTCTGCGGTGTCATCGGCGCGGGCGGGGTTTGCTCCAGATGGTCGCATAGAGAAATCTCGGCCGTCCGGCACACCGCATCCAGCGGCAGGCCGTTAACGGTTTCGCCGAATGGGTGCGACAATTCCTCGGTCACCTCGGCAAGGCCGAAGAACACATAGGCCACGATGGCGACAAAGACGGGGGTCATCCAGCCGGTGCTTTCCAGCAGCGCAAAGGGGATCAGCAGGCAGTAGAGATAGGTGGTCCGGAACACCAGCAGCGAGTAGACGTAAGGCAGAGGCGTCGCGGCGATCCGTTCGCATCCGGCCTGGGCCAGGGTGATCGAGGACAGGCGCTCTGACAGCGCCTTGCGGGCAAACCCGTCGGGCGCGGATGTTGCGGCCAATGTCGTCATCCGGTTCATCACGGCGCAGGGCGGATGCGGCGTTTGCGAGAAATCCTCACCGGCCCATGCGTTTGCCTGGGTGAAATCCGATGATTTGCGCAGATTGATCCGGTGCAGGTGGATGAACCCCAGCGCCAGTCGCAACAGCTGCTGCCGATCTTCGCGCTGCGGCAGGAACAGCTCCGCATCGCGGCCAAGCGCCCGCAGATCGGCCAGCAGCTGCCCCCAGAGGCAGCGCCCCTCCCACCAGCGTTCATAGGCGGCGTTGTTGCGAAAACCGAGAAACAGCGACAGGGCCACGCCGAAGACCGCAAAGGGCGCGGCGTTGGTGTGGGGCAGCGCAAGAATATTTCCGTCCAGCCAGACCACCACAGCGGCCAGTGCGGAGACCGCAAGAATGCGCGGCAGTATGCGGGGCAGGACAGAGCCACGCACCGCAAACAGCAACGCCACAATGCCGGGCTTTTCGCGCAGGATCATCGGCAGGGTCCTTCAACAAAAGTGGGAGTGGTCAACTGAGGGCTGCCCCGGACCAGGTCGGCAGCCCCCGGAAACTGTACCTGCTACGACAGGGCGCGCCAGCCGATGTCACGGCGGAAGAACCCGTCTTTCCAGTCGATCTGGTCGACCATCGCATAGGCCCGGTCGCGGGCTTCAGCCAGGCTGTCGCCGCGGGCGGTGACGTTCAGCACCCGGCCGCCATTGGCCAGAACCTTGCCGCCGTCTGCCTTGGTGCCGGCATGGAAGACCATGTTGCTGCTGTCCTCGGGCAGGGCATCCAGGCCGCCGATCTCGGTGCCTTTTTCGTAAGAGCCGGGATAGCCGTTTGCCGCCATGACAACGGTGATGGCGTGGTCATCGCCCCAGTTCACCTGCGCGTCACTCAGGCGGCCTTCGGCGGCGGCGTGCATCAGGTCGAGCGCCTGGGCGCCAAGACGCATCATCAGAACCTGACATTCCGGATCGCCAAAGCGCACGTTGTATTCCACCAGACGCGGTTGGCCGTCCTTGATCATCAGGCCTGCATAAAGAACGCCCTGATAAGGCGCGCCGCGCCGGGCCATCTCGGCCATGGTGGGTTTGACGATCTCTTCCATGGCGCGGGCTTCGATCTCGGCCGATAGCACGGGGGCCGGGGAATAGGCGCCCATGCCGCCGGTGTTGAGGCCCGTATCGCCTTCGCCGACGCGTTTGTGATCCTGCGCGGTGCCGATGGACAGCACGTCCTCGCCATCCACCAGTACGAAAAGCGAGGCTTCCTCGCCCTCCATGAACTCCTCGATCACCACCTCGGCGCCGGCGCCGCCGAAGCTGCCACCGAACATGTCCTCGATGGCATCCAGCGCGGTCTGTTCATCCATCGCGACGATGACGCCCTTGCCTGCCGCCAGACCGTCGGCCTTGACCACGATGGGGGCGCCTTGTTGCTTCACATAGGCCTTGGCGGCCTCGGCATCGGTGAAATGGCCATAGGCTGCGGTCGGCGCCTTGGCCGCGTCGCAGATCTCCTTGGTAAAGCTTTTGGAGGCTTCCAGTTCCGCTGCCGCCTGCGAGGGGCCAAAGACCAGAATGCCCGCTTCGCGCAGCCGGTCGGCAACACCAGCGGCCAGCGGCGCCTCGGGGCCGACGATGACGAAATCGATGGCGTTTTCCTCGGCAAAGGTCACCACCGCGCCGCCTTGCTCGATATCAAGGCTGGCACAATCGGCGATCTGGGCAATGCCCGCATTGCCCGGCGCCACGATCAGCTTGTCGCATTTGGGGTTCTGCATCACCGCCCAGGCCAGAGCATGTTCGCGCCCGCCACTGCCAAGGATAAGGATATTCATCGCGTCTTCTCCGGTCTGTCCGCCCCGGAACCGGAGCGTATATCGCCATGCGGCAGCGGCCTGTCTGGAGCAGGAAATGACACCTGCGCCGGGGGCTTGCCATGCTTGTCGCGGGTTCTATGCTGCGCGGGCCTGTAAAACAAGAACTGCGTATGGTCGCAGGCCTGCCGTCACCTCAACTGCCCAGATAACAGTCCGAAAGATCCGCCGATGTCCGACCTGCTCGACGATCCCACCCCCGGTCAGAACGCGCCGGAATTCACCGTTTCCGAGATCTCGGGTGAGGTGAAACGCACCCTCGAAAGCACCTTTGGCCGGATCCGTGTACGCGGCGAGGTAGGGCGGGTGTTCAAGGCGCGTTCGGGGCATCTGTATTACGACATCAAGGACGACCGGAATGTGCTGGCCTGTACCACCTGGAAAGGTCAGGTCGCGGGTCTGTCGGTGGTGCCCGAAGAGGGGCTTGAGGTGATCGTCACCGGCCGCCTCACGGCCTTCGGGGCGCAGTCCAAGTACAACATGAACGTCGAAGAAGTCGCGGTCGCCGGGCAGGGCGCGCTGATGGCGCTGCTGGAAAAACGCAAAAAACAGCTTGAGGCCGAGGGTTTGTTCGCGCCTGAGCGCAAGAAGCCGCTGCCTTATCTGCCGGGAATCATCGGGGTCGTGACCTCGCCTTCGGGGGCGGTGATCCGCGATATCCTGCACCGGCTGCGGGACCGGTTCCCGCGCAAGGTTCTGGTCTGGCCAGTTGCCGTTCAGGGCAGCAATTGCGCCCCGGAGGTGACCCGCGCCATCGAAGGTTTCAACCGCATGACCCCGGGCGGCGCTCTGCCGCGCCCCGATCTGATCATCGTGGCGCGCGGCGGTGGCTCGATCGAGGATCTCTGGGGCTTCAACGAGGAAATCGTGGCCCGGGCAGCAGCGGCCTCGGATATTCCGCTGATCTCTGCCGTTGGGCACGAAACCGACACCACTCTCATTGATTTTGTATCGGACCGTAGGGCGCCGACGCCGACGGCGGCGGCCGAGCTGGCGGTGCCGGTGCGGCTGGATCTTCTGGGCTGGAGCGAGAATCAGGGTGCCCGGCTGGCGCGTGCCGCAGGGCAGGCGGTGCAGCTGCGTCGCCAACGCCTGAATGACCTGTCGCGCGCCTTGCCCCGCCCGGAAACCTTGCTGGAAACGCCACGGCAGCGGCTGGATCAGGCCAGCGATGGCTTGCCGCGTGCGCTGACCTCGGTGGTGCAGCGCCGCCGCGTGCAGCTGAGCGAGGCGGCAGCAAGCCTGCGCCCCTCCACCCTGCGGCAGCTTGTGGCGGGGCGGACGGACCGTTTACGCAACCTGTCATCGCGGCTGTCTTTGCGACCCATCCAGCAGGAAATCCAGCGGCGTCAGGATCGGATCACCCAGCTGGGACAGCGGCTGGACACTGTGCAGCGGCAACGGCTTGACCGGCAGCGGCAACAGCTTTCGGCGGCGGGGCGGCAGCTTGAGATCCTCAGCTACAAGGCAACGCTGGAGCGTGGCTATGCTGTGGTGCGGTCCGGTCAGACCGTCATCACCACCCGCGCCGCGGCCGAAACAGCGGGGCCATTGGAAATCGAGTTCAAAGACGGACGGCTCGATCTGGGCGGTGCACCTGCGCCAGCCGCAAAGACAGGCGGAGGGGGGGCGTCGACAGCCAAGCCAAAGGCCAGCAAGCCCAAGGCCAAACCCAAGAGCACCCCGGATGATGGGGAGCAGGGATCGCTGTTCTGATAGCAATTTGATCCTGCCGACCCGTACCTCACTATTCGGCGCGGAGTGAGCGCGCGTCAGACCCCGACGTCAGGGCCGAGGCAGATCATCTCTTCGCCGATATCCTCGGCCTCATAAAGCTCGGTGGCTTCGGGGTCATTCTGGAACCGCGCGCTGAGACCGTTGGGGGTAAGGGAGAACCGCCAGCACTGGGGATCATTGCGGTCCTCATAGAGGAAACAGATCTGATCGGCTTGCTGGTACCAGTGCCCTTCCTGACAGCGGCCATCGAGGAAGGACCAGATGACACGGCGGTTCGGCAGATAGCGTTCTACCCCGTAGGCGGTGCCATCAAAGCCATAGAACAGCGTCTTGCCCCGTGTGTAGCTGTCGAACTCCTCAGCGCCCATCGGCTCAGCGGCTTTGCCCATCCCGGGGACAGCCAGCAAAGCGCAGAGGGGAATCATCAACAAGGTCCGCATGGAGTGAAGTGTGCCAGACAGGTGGGGCTCAGTCCAAGCCTTCGGACCGCTTGCCGCTTAGTTTGGCCAGTTCCCGCCCCATCTTGCGCCGCCAGAGGGAGGGGATCAGCGCAATCGCGCCCATCACGGGCAGGGAATGCGGCAGTGTCGGCATATCGGGCGTGAGCCGCAGTTCGGGGAACCGGCGGGCGGGCACGACGTGGTGGTCGGAATGGCGCGGCGCGTTCAGCATCATCGCCGAAGAATACCAATGCGGTGCGTTCCAGGAATGCTGCGGCCCGACGGGCACCGGGCGGCCCGTGTCACGGGTTTGGCGCAGCAGCCCGTAGTGCTGCACGTAATCGGCCAGAAAGATCTGCATCTGCGCATGGGCTGTGGCAAACAGGAAAAGAAAGAGGGCGATGATCCCGCCCGCCAGATAGGCAGCCGCACAGCACAGTACGGCGATAGCGATATAGGCCACATAAGGATGGCTGAGGGTCGAAGGGGGGACCTGCTTGCGCTGCCGCGCGGCGTTTTCAGCAGCCAGCCCTGCGCGAAAAGAGCCAATCCACGCCCGCGGCAGGAACCGGTAAAAGCCTTCGCCGCGCCGGGCCGTATTGGGGTCCTGTGGGGTAGCTACATGCACATGATGCACCTTCAGATGCGCAGAGGCATGGTGCCCGATCAGCATGGTGGCATAGACCAGTACGCCGAGGCGGCGCAAAGCCCGGCCCGGTCGGTGGATCAGCTCATGCGCGTTGGGGTGCGAGATCTGTCCCATGAACAGCCCCTGCGCCAGAACCAGTGGAACCGTCGCGCCCCAGCCGATCCGGGGCAGCGCCGTTGCCACGGGCAGCAGCAGGGCAATATGGGCAAGGGCCAGAACGACCTGAAGCAGCACTGCACCGCGCGCGCCGCTGTGGTTCCGCGCCTGTCGCCCGATCCGGTCCAGTACCAGCACCAGTGCGGACATGGATCCAAGGGCTGCCCAGCTCCAGACCCCGCCCCAGAGGCTGGCAAGCCCGATCAGAACGGGCGGCGTCAGGCTGGCAATGGAAAACCAGAACATGGGGCGGTCCTTGTGCAGGTGCAAAGGGATGAAGGCGTGCTTTTCCCTTGGTTACCTTTGACCGAAGCCATCGCCTCGGGCAAGCATGCGGGGCAATGACGCGCTGCATCCGCCGCAGCAAGATGAGGCAGGGGAGAGAGGCCAGAATGGAAACCGTATTGCTGAGTGCCGCGGCAGGCTGCGCGCTGGCCTATCTGTTTTTCACGGCACGCCCCGCAGGGCTGCTGCGCAGTATTCTCAAAACCTCCTCTGTTGCCTTGCTGGCTTTGCTGGGGCTGATTGCCGGGGCACCGGTCCTGCTGGCGCTGGGGTTGCTGCTCTGCGCGCTGGGCGATTACTGCCTGTCCCGCGAGGGCGAGGGTGCCTTCATGGCCGGGGTCGGGGCCTTTGCCGCCGGGCATCTGGCCTATGTTGTGCTGTTCCTCAGCACGCCGGGAAGCGATCCCGGGCGGCTCTTGCAGATGTCAGGCCTTCTCATCTTGACCGCTCTGGTCCTTCTGGGCGGTATCATGGTGCGGGTACTTGCGCCGCGCGCAGGGGCGCTGAAGGGCGCGGTGCTGGCCTATATCCCGATCATCCTGTCGATGGGGGCGGCTGCCGCCACCCTGCCTGGGCAGGGCGCGTTGGTCTGGGCGCTGCCTGCTGCCCTTGCCTTTGTCGCATCGGACGTGGTTCTGGCCTTTGAAACCTTCGTACTGCCGGAGGGGCACCGGTTTCGCCGGATTGCCCCCTATGCGGTCTGGCCGCTCTATTGGGGCGCCCAGCTTGGCTTTTGGTATGCATTTTCCTGACCTCAGGGCTGTCATCCGCTTTGCAACCGCGAGCAAACCGCATTAGGTGAGTTACAGACTTACTGCGGAGACCCCGATGGCGTTTTTCACAAAGCTCAAGGACCGGTTGTTCAAATCCTCTTCGAAACTGGAGGATGGGCTGGATGCAATTGTTGCAGAAGGGGCCGACGATAAGGCCGAGGATAAGGCTGCAGTCGAGAATGCCGCTGCACCTGAAGCCGCGTCCGAGGCTGTATCGGAAGAACCGCAGCCCGTCGCGGAGGAGGTGCCCACGCCGCAGCCTGCCGCGACTGAACCGAAGCCCGCCGCCCCCAAACCTGTTGCTGAACCAATCCCCGAACCAGAGCCTGAAAAGCCGCAGAAATCGCCGGGGCTGCTGGGGCGGCTCATGGGGCGCGCCGGGGGCACTGCGCCGCGCCGGGTGCTGGACGACGATATGCTGGAGCAGTTGGAAGAGCTGCTGATCGCTTCGGACATGGGGGTGGATACGGCCCTGCGGGTGACCGCGAATATGGCCGAAGGCCGTTTCGGAAAACGCCTGTCCACGCAGGAGATCAAGGAACTGCTCTCGGCCGAGATCGCCCGCGTGATGGAGCCGGTGGCCAAGCCACTGCCGATCTACGCCAAGCGACCGCAGGTGGTGCTGGTCGTCGGCGTCAACGGATCCGGCAAGACCACCACCATCGGCAAGCTGGCCAGCCAGTTCAAGGCGGCGGGTAAGAACGTGGTGATCGCGGCCGGCGATACCTTCCGCGCCGCGGCGGTGGAACAGCTGCAGGTCTGGGGCGATCGCGCCGGGGTGCCGGTACTGACCGCGCCCGAAGGATCGGATCCGGCGAGCCTCGCCTTTGACGCGATGGCCCGCGCCGAAGCGGACGGGGCGGATCTGTTGCTGATCGACACCGCCGGGCGGCTGCAGAACCGCGCCGACCTGATGGAGGAGCTGGCCAAGATCGTGCGGGTGATCCGCAAAAAGGACGAGACCGCGCCGCACAATACGCTTTTGGTGCTGGATGCGACCACTGGCCAGAACGCGCTGAACCAGGTCGACACCTTCCAGAAGCTGGCCGATGTTTCGGGGCTGGTGATGACCAAGCTGGACGGCACCGCCAAGGGCGGCGTGCTGGTGGCGCTGGCGGACAAGTTCGGCCTGCCGATCCATGCCATCGGTGTGGGTGAGCAGATCGATGACCTTGCGCCCTTTGATCCAGAAGAATTTGCCGCGGCCCTGACCGGGCTGGACCGATCTTGAGCCGCCGGTTCGTCGGCCGGATGAGGTCCACTGTCCCGGCGCCGTCGCGCCCTGAGGGCCACCGCGGATGAGCGACTGGCTGATCTCGCTGGAGGGCACCGAGGCGGGCCACCAGGCTGCACTAATGCTGGCCTTGATGGCGGCTTTCCTGCACGCGGTCTTTGGTGCACTTCAAAAAGGGCGACACGATCCCTGGCTGTCACGCGGGGCGATTGACGCCTCCTACGGGCTGATGGCAGCGCCGTTCGCGCTTTTCGTCGTGCCCTGGCCCGAGCCGCATATGTGGCCGATCTTCGCCGTGGTCTGGGTCATTCACGTCGCCTACAAGGTGCTGCAAGCGCTGGCCTATACCAAGGGCAGCTACACGGTGGTTTATCCGGTGGTCCGAGGCACTGGCCCGCTATTCACCGTCATCGGCGCCTATTACCTGTTTTCCGAGACCTTCACGGTGATGCAATGGATGGGCGTTGCGGTGCTGCTCATGGGGATTTTTGGTTTGGCGGCCTATAACTACCGCTATCTGGAAACCAACCGCGACACGCTGATGGTGGCGCTGGGCCTTGCGGTTTTGACGGGGCTGTTTGTGGCACTTTATACCACCTATGACGCATATGGTATCCGCGCCACCGCGAACCCGTTCACCTTTCTGGCCTGGTTCTTCATGATCGACGCAATCGCCATGCCTCCGGTCGCCTACCTGCGCTGGCGCAAGATGGCAGAGCGCCCGGATCCGGGGCCGCTTTTGGTCCGGGGCGTCTTTGGCGGGCTGGTGGCCTTTGCCTCTTTCGGGGCGGTGATGCTGGCGACGCGGCTCGATAAGGTGGGCGAAGCGGCGGTGCTGCGGGAAACCTCGACCGTCTTTGCCGCGCTGATCGGCTGGCTGGTGCTGAAAGAAACCGTGGGGCCGCGGCGGATCGCGCTGATGTCCCTGATCGCGCTGGGCGCGGTGATTGTGGAAGTGGGCGGCTGACAAGGGCTGCCGGGAGACAACCGAACAGGAGCGCCAATGGCTGGCAAGAAAATCAATCCGATCCTGAAGATGGTGCTGGAGTTCGGCCCCATCGTGCTGTTTTTCATCGGTTACCTAAAGCTGAAGGATGAGATCTTTCTGATCGGGGGCGAGGAATACAAGGGTTTCATCCTGGTGACAGCTGCCTTTGTGCCGCTGATGATGATGTCGACCGCTGCCCTGTGGAAGCTGACCGGGCATCTGTCCAAGATGCAGCTGGCGACGCTGGTGCTGGTGGTGCTGTTCGGCGGGCTGTCGGTCTGGTTCAACGACGAGCGGTTCTTCAAGATGAAGCCGACGATGATCTACCTGTTGTTCGGCGGGCTGCTGGCCGTCGGGCTGATGCGCGGCGAAAGCTGGCTGAAGGTGGTGATGGAAGAGGTCATGCCGATGGAAGAGACGGGCTGGATGATCCTCACCCGGCGGATCTGCGGTTTTTTCCTGGGGCTCGCCGTGGCCAACGAGGTGATCTGGCGGTTCTTCACCACTGACACATGGGTCTATTTCAAGACCTTCGGCCTGCCGGTGGCGATGTTCCTGTTCTTCATGACCCAGGGGCCGCTGCTGCAAAAATACGGTCTTGAGGACGACGAAGAGGTCGAAGACCCTAAGGCGTAGATTTCCGGGGCGCAGGGCTCCCGCGCCTGTGTGGCGCATCAAGGATGCGCCACAAACAGCCTTGGGCCGGGCAGCGCGCAGGGCGCGCTGCGGTTGGCATCATGAAGGCGCTGTCAGCCCTTGCCGCCAAAGAGGATTTCCTGCGCCTTGCTGTCCGAGCGGTCGGCGCGCAGATCGGCGTGGAGGGCACGCCCTGCCACCAGGCCGGGGCGTTGCCACAGAAGGTCCAGCCAGCGGGCCAGATGCGGTTTGTCCTCAAGCGTCTGTTCCTGTCCTTCCCAGAGCGACGCCCAAGGCCAGATCGCCATATCGGCGATGGTGAATTCATCCCCCGCCACATATTCATTCTCGGCCAGCTGCCGGTCCAGCACGCCATAGATCCGGGCGACCTCGGACCTGTAGCGGTCCTTGGCATAGGGCAGGTCCTGGGGCGCGTATTTCAGGAAGTGATGCGCCTGACCAGCCATCGGGCCAACCCCGCCCATCTGCCACATTAGCCATTGATCCACCACTAGGCGCGTCCGTTCATCGGCGCCGTAGAAGCGTCCGGTCTTGCGCGCGAGATACTGCAGGATGGCGCCGCTTTCGAACAGGGAGAGGGGCGCATCTCCCGGGCCAGCGGGATCGACAATCGCGGGCATGCGGTTGTTGGGGGCGATCTTGAGGAAATCCGGCGCGAACTGATCGCCTTTGCCGATATTGATCAGATGCACCCGATAGGGGAGGCCCATTTCCTCAAGCGCGATGGAGACCTTCCAGCCGTTCGGCGTTGGCCAGTAGTAAAGATCGATCGGTTCCTGCAATGCCCTGTTCCCCTTGTTCCGGTGTCGCCTGCGATTGGATGCGCCATGTGATCATAGATCGCCCCGGGGCAGCAAGACGACCAGCGGCGCGCGCACAACTCTGTGATCGCAGGCGGCAGCTGTTGGGAGCAGAGGGAGGGGAGGAACGAAAGGCGCGGCACCTAAGAGGACGCCGCAATCAGGGCTTCCCCGGTCGGCTTGGGACGGCCGGGGAAGCTGCACGCGATGCTGCGCTACTGCGCGCCTTGGCGCAGGCCCAGGATCCGGCGCGCGGTGGCGGCATCGGCAACGCTGCGGCCATTCTGCTCACATAGCGCCACAACTCGCTGCACCAACGCCGCGTTCGAGGGGGCGAGGCGATCCTTGTCGAGCCGGATATTATCCTCGAGCCCGGTGCGGGCATGCCCGCCCGCGGCCACGGACCATTCGTTGAGAACGGATTGGTTTGCCCCGATCCCAGCCGCGCACCAGGGCGCGTCCGCGCCGAACAGGCGCTTTACCGTTTCGACGTAGAAATCGAACACCACCTTGTCCGCGGGCATGGCGTTCTTCACCCCCATGACAAACTGCACATAGGGCGTGTCCGTGATCTGCCCGGACGCATGCATCTGGGAGGCCTTCAGGATATGCGACAGATCAAAGGCCTCGATCTCGGGCTTGATCTGATAACTGCGCATTTCAGAGGCGAGCCAGTCGACCAGATCCGGCGGGTTTTCATAGACCCGGTTGGGAAAGTTGTTCGATCCCACCGACAAGGACGCCATGTCCGGTGCAAGCGGCAGCATGCCGCCGCGCGTCTTGCCCGCGCCGGACCGCCCGCCGGTGGAGAACTGAATGATCATCCCCGAGCAGTGTTTTTCGATACCTTCCTTCAGCGCTGCGAACTTGTCCGGATCGCTGGAGGGGGTTTCATCGTCGTTGCGCACATGGGCGTGCACGATGGCAGCGCCCGCTTCAAAAGCCTCATGGGTGCTTTCGATCTGTTCGCTGACGGTGATCGGCACGGCGGGATTGTTTTCCTTGCGTGGCAAGCTGCCGGTGATTGCCACGCAGATGATGCAGGGCGCCGTCATGATTTCGGCGCCAGCACGAAGTCGTGCAAGACCTCGTAATAGGGGCGGTCGAAACCGGCTGCGCTGATCCGGGCGGGATCTTCGATCAGATCGAACTTAGCCAGCAGGCTTTCCTTTACGCCAAAGACCGCATCGGAGTGGATATAGGGATCATCCGGGTCAAAGATATGGGTGATCAGCGTATCAAATCCGTCTGCCTCGAGGATGTAGTGCAGATGCGCGGGCCGGTAGGGGTGGCGCCCCAGTTGCGTCAGCATCTGCCCCACCGGGCCATCATCGGGGATCGGGTAGTATTTCGGTTTCACCCCTTTGAAATGATAGGTGCCATCGGCCCCGGTGCGGAAGACGCCGCGCAGGTTGAAATCGGGCTGAAGGCCCTTTTGCTGCACGTCGTAGAAACCTTCGTCATTGGCCTGCCAGACGTCAATCTTGGCATTGGCGATGGGTTGGCCATCGGTGCCGGTGATGCGGCCCTTGACCAGCATCGGCTCACCCTTCTGATCCAGGCAGATATCCGCGCCCATGGGCAGCTCCGGCGCGTCCTCGACGTGGAAGGGGCCGAGGACGGTGGATTCCGAGGCGCCGGAGGGTTTGCGGTTGTTGATCGCATCGACCAGCATGGAGACGCCCAGACTGTCGGACAGCAGGATGAACTCCTGCCGCCAGTCGTTGCAGGCGTGGCCCACCTTGGTCAGAAACTGGATCGCCTCGAACCATTCCTCCTGCGTTGGCTCGATCTCCTTCACGGCGGCATGCAGATGCTTTGTCACCACCGCCATGACCTCGGCGAGGCGTTCATTCTTGGCGTTGGCATTGCGGCTGATGACAACCTCGGCTGAGTTTTCTTCGGTGAAATACCCTTGTTCCTGATCGCTCATTGTCGCCTCCTATCGGGCCAGAATGGTTTTGAAGACGCGGGTCAGCTTGGCCTCGGCATTGTCGGGCGCGCCATCGTGACGCCAGCAGACATGCTGGTCGGGGCGGGTGATGATGCAGCCGCTATCGCCGACCTCGCGGGCGCGGGCCCAGTCGCCGGTGTAATCCATGTATTCCTGACGCGGGCCGATGACATGGGCGTTGAGCGTGATGCCGAACTCCTTTGCGATCTTGCTGGCCGCTTCGACCCAGGCTTCGCCGCCAAGGCCGGTAAAGATGGTGAAGGCACCGCCGCCCGCCAGATCAAGTGTGGAGTGTTTCTGCCCCGCCGCGTCGAACAACCAGGCATGGGGAATGCGTGCCCCGGGCCACGTGGTTGGCTGGTAGTGCAGGTCGGCATCCAGTTTGAAATCCGGCTCGATCTGACCATCGGTCACGGTCGCATCTGACCGGTAACGTTGGTTCATCTCGACACCATGGGCATCGAACTCGTACTTCTTGAAGGCGATGGCCTTGTTCAGCGCCTCGCGCTGGGCCTCGGCTTCGGGGGTGGAGTCACAGCGGGCGTCCATGTTGGCCTTGATCTTGGTAATGTCGGTGCCGCCGGTCATGCCAAGGGCCTCGAAGATGGGACCGAATTCGCCGATGGACTGGTTGGCGCGGGTGACGATCTGCTTGGCCACCGGCGCGCGCTCTTCGGAATAGGTTTCCAACAGCCGTTCCCCGGCCTGACCTTTGACCACGGCGGCAAGTTTCCACGCCAGGTTGAAGGCATCCTGGATCGATGTATTGGAGCCCAGACCGTTTGACGGCGGGTGGCGGTGGGCAGCGTCGCCCATGATAAAGACACGTCCGCGCGACATCTGGGTGGCGTAGGTGTCGTTCACCGTCCAAGTGTTGGCGCTGAGCAATTCGATCTCAAGCTCGGGATCGCCCACCAGCTGCCGGGCCACATCCGTCGCCATGGCCTCATCCACGTTGGGGGCGGGCTCGTTGATGTCATAGCCCCAGACGATCAGCCATTCGTTCCACGGGCGCACACAGCGCACCAGCCCCATGCCGATGCCGCCGACATCCGCGCCGGGCTGCATCACCCAGTAAAGGACCGAAGGACGATGGGCGACGTATTTGGACAGGTCAGCCCGGAACACGATGTTCATCGAGCCGCCGACGCCCATCTGGCCTTCGAAGGGCAGGTTTTCATTCTCGGCCACCAGAGAATTGCCACCATCGGCGCCGATCAGATATTTCGAGCGGATCGTCAACTCTTGCCCGGTCATCCGGTCATAGCAGGTGGTGGTGACACCTTCAGCGTCCTGCACGTGGCTTTTGTACTCGGTGCTCATCCGCGCCCGGGTGCCGCGTTTACAGGCGGTCTTGAACAGGATCGGCTCCATAAAGGTCTGCGGCAGATCGTTCATGAAGGTCGGCGAGGAGAGCATGTGCTCGGCCTTGGACAGGGGATGGGTGCCCCAGGATTTCATCCGGCCGATTTCCTCACCGGCGAGGCTTTCGCAGAAGACGTTCTCGCCCATGATGCTCTGGTCCATCGCGTTGAGGTAGACCTCGTCTTCGACCTCTTTGCCCAGATCGCGCAGGACCTCCATCGTGCGCTGGTTGGTGATGTGCGCGCGCGGGGTATTGGCTAGCCAGTGATAGCGATTGATCGCGACATTCTCGATGCCATAGCTCGACAACAGTGCCGCCGCGACCGACCCTGCAGGCCCGGTGCCGATGATCAGAACCTCTGTGGTGATGTCAGCCATGTTTATTCCTCCGATGGTGATAGTTTGCCGCCCCGAAGGGTTCGGCGAATTGGGAAAAGGTGCAGCCCTGTGCGCTCGGAGATCAGTCCCCAGAGCCCACGCGGGGCGATCAGCATGATGGCAATGGCCAGAAGGCCCAGCGTCAGCAGGTACCAGCTGCCGAAATCGGCCAGCAGGGATTGCAGCGCAAAGAAAATGAGAACGCCGAGGATCGGACCTTCGATGGTGCCGATGCCGCCGATCACCACGATGAACAGCACATAGGCGGTCCAGTCGGTGACGCTGAAGGCGGCCTCGGGCGAAATCCGGGCTTTTTGCAGGTAGATCAGCGCCCCGGTGAGGCCGGTGCCAAAGGCCGAGGTCAGGAACACCACCAGCTTCATGCGTCCGGCGTCGACGCCAACGGATTTGGCCGCTTCGGTGTTGTCACGCACCGCAGCGAGGGCCAGTCCGTTCTTGCTGCGCAGCAGCCAGTAGATGCCGCCAATCGTCGCCAGCGCCAGCACCAGCGCCAGCCAATAGGCGAGGATATCGCGCGCCGCAGCAGAGCGCACGTCCAGCACCTCTTCGATCATCTCGACCAGCCACATGTCGCGGGTGGCGCTGCGCGGCAGTGAGGTGCCGGTGCCGCCGCCAAGCGTCTTCCACTGGGCGACGGTGAGGCGGACAACCTCGGCGATCACCCATGTCCCAATGGCAAAGTAGGCGCCGTTCAGGCGGAAGGCGAAAAATGCGGTGGGCACGGCAATCACCAGCGCCGCGATGCCGCCCAGAAGGATGGCGGAAACCGGATCAAGTCCCCAAAGGATCACGCCGCCAAACAGCGCATAGGCGCCCATGCCGACGAATGCCTGCTGACCGATGCTGACGAGACCGCCATAGCCCGCCAGAAGGTTCCAGAACTGCGCCAGCACCAGCATCGTCAGGATGAAAAACATGTCCTGAATGGTTCCGCGCCCGGCAAAGAAGGGCAGGGCCGCCAGGGCTAGCGTGCCGCCAAGGCCAAGGATTGCCGCGATGCGCGAGACAGGGGTTCGGGTGGATACAGTATACGTCATGTCTGCCCTCTTTAGTCGTGTGCCCGGGGGAACAGCCCCCGCGGTTTGATCAGCAGCACCAGAAGGAAGGCGACATGCCCGGCCAGGATTTGCCATTCCGGGGTGATCGCGGCCCCGAGGGTCTGCGCCACCCCGATGATGATGCCGCCCGCCAGCGTGCCCCAGAGAGAGCCAAGCCCGCCGATGATCACCGCCTCGAAGGCATAGATCAGCCGGGCCGGTCCGATGTTGGGGTCGAAGTTGGCGCGCAGGCCCAGGTAAAGGGCGGCGATGGTCACGATGATCAATGCGATCCCGGTCGCGGTCGCAAAGATGTTTGCGGGCTTGATCCCCATCAGGCTGGCCGTGGTCGGATCATCCGAGGTGGCGCGGAAGGCGCGCCCCAGTTCGGTGCGGTAGAACAACTGGTTCAGCCCGACGATGACCAGAACGGCAGAGGCAAAGGTCAGCAGCGGCATCACGCCAAGCGAGATCGGCCCCATCTGCACCGATGCCGTGGTCAGCGCGTTGGGCGGCAGGCGCTGGCTGTCGGCGGAAAAGACTTCCAAGAGCGCGTTTTGCAGCGCAATCGACAGGCCAAAGGTGATCAGCAGCGGCGGCAGGATGTCATCCCCCAGCGTCCGGTTCAGCAGGAACTTCTGCAAGGCCCAGCCAAGGACGAACATCACCGGCATGGCAATGAGCAGCGCGAGAAAGGGAGAGATCCCGAGCAGCGTCACCAGCAACAGGATCAGGTAGGCACCCATCACGATCAGATCGCCATGCGCGAGGTTTACCAGCCGCATGATGCCGAACACCAGGCTCAGCCCGGCGGCAAAAAGGGCATAAAGGCCACCCAGAAGGATGCCTTGGATTATCGTGTCGATCCAGATCATACGGCTGCTCCGAAATAGGCGTCGTGGATGGCCTCGCGGCTGAGGCTCTCGGGGGTGCCGGACAGGGTGATGCGGCCTTCCATCATGCAGTAGACGCGGTCGGCGACGGCCATTGCCTGGGCGATGTCCTGTTCCACCACCACCAGCGAGGCGCCCGCCGCCTTGATCGCCGGGACGGCGGCGTAGATGTCCTTGATCACCACCGGGGCAAGGCCAAGGCTGATCTCATCACACAAGAGAACCCGCGGGTTGCTCATCAGGGCGCGGCCGATGGCGACCATCTGCTGCTGGCCACCTGACAGGGCCGTGCCGGGGCTGTTGCGGCGCTCCCGCAGGATGGGGAACAGGTCGTAGACGGTGTTCAGCGTCCAGTGGCCGCCTTTTTTGCGCCCGTAGGTCCCGATCAGGAGGTTCTCCTCGACCGAGAGAGAGGGGAACAGCTTGCGCCCCTCGGGCACCATGGCGACGCCCTGCGCCATGATTTCATCAGCGGGCTGCGCGCCAACGGGGCGGCCATCGTAGGTGACTGCCTCGGCTGCATTGCGCAGCACCCCGGCAATCGAGCGCATCAGCGTGGTCTTACCCGCGCCATTGGCGCCGATGATGGCCACGGTTTCCGCCTCTTCAAGGGTGATATCCACCCCGAACAGGGCCTGAAAATCACCGTAGTGGGCGGTCAGGTTATGGGTTTCCAGCAATGACATCAGACTTCGATCCCCAGATAGATTTGCTGCACTTCGCGGCTGGCCATGATGGCGTCGGGGTCACCCAGACCGATGACCTTGCCGAAATCGAGCACCAGCAGGCGCTCCACCACCGAGGTGAGCGCGTGCAGGACATGCTCGATCCAGATGATCGTCACGCCCTGCGCGTGGATGTCCCGGATGGTGCCGATCAGCGACTGGCACTCGGCCTCGGTCAGGCCGCCTGCGATTTCGTCCAGTAGCAACAGCTTGGGCTGGGTCGCCATGGCGCGGGCCAGTTCCAGACGCTTGCGCTCCAACAGCGACAACTGTCCGGCCGGGGTGTTGGCACGCCGGATCATCTCCGTGCGTTCCAGGATATCGGCGCAATCGTCCCGTACGGCGGCCTCACCCAGGCGGCGGCCATGGGTGGCGGCGACCAGAAGGTTTTCGTAGACGGTCAGTTTTTCGAACGGCTGCGGGATCTGGAAGGAACGCCCGATTCCCGCCATGCAGCGGTCCATTGCCGAGGTGCGGGTGACGTCGCGCCCTTCGAAATTGATGGTACCAGAATTGGCGGTCAGGTTGCCGGTGATCAGGTTGAACAGCGTCGATTTCCCGGCGCCATTGGGGCCGATGATACCCAGCGCCTGGCCCTGTGGCACCTCGAAGGTGACATCGTCGGTCACGGTCAGGGCGCCAAAGCTTTTTGAAACCGATTGGAGAGAGAGGATCGACATGAAAGGTCCTTTGCCAGTCCGCAGGACGGGGTGTGAAAAGGCCGGGGGAGGGCGCGGGTCCTACGTGCAGCAGGACCCGCAAGGGCAGGATGGGATCAGGAAATCTCTTCCATCTTGCCGCCGGTCGGGATCTCCGGGTGATCGGAGTTGTCCACCACCACGAGATCATAGCTGCCATCGTCCTGAAGCCGCCACTGACCGCCCACAAGCGGGGTCTTGGCGACATTCGCGGCGGCGAATGGCGGCAGGCCCTTGCCGTCGAATGCGATGCGTCCGACCATCGAATCCAGCTGCGTTGCGGCGATCGCGGCTGCAACTTCATCCGGGTCGCGGCTGTCTTCGACGCGACCCATGACACTGGCCGCCATTTCGAACAGCGCGTGCACGAAACCGATGGGCTGGGTCCACTGCTTGCCGGTCGCCTGGCTGTAGCCTGCGGCCAGATCGGCAGCGGATTGCCCGGTCAGGGAGGAAGAGAACGGATGGTTCGGTGACCACCAGACCTCGGAGGACAGGTTGTGCCCCTGATCGCCCAGAGCCTCGACCGCCTGCGGGAACAGGATGGCCTTGCCGATGCTTGCGGCCTTGGGGGTGAAGCCCTGCTGTTTGGCCTGTGTCCAGAAGGTGGTGAAATCCGGCGGGATCGGGACGCCGGTGACGATTTCGGCATTTGCCGCCTTGAAGGCATTGATCTGGGCGCTGAAGTCATCGGTGAGGTTCTGATAGCGGCCGGTGTCGGTCAGCTTATACCCTTGGGCGTCCAGCACTGGCGGGAAGCCCACGTTGGGATCGCCCCAGGCGTTGCCATCGCCATCGTTGGGGAAGATCGCACCAACCGATTTATTGGTGTCGAGTTGGTTCCACATCGCCGTGAAGGTGGAAATCACGTCTTCCAGTCCCCAGAAGAAATGGAAGCTGAAATCAAACGGCCGCCAGCTGCCGGGATCGCCCGGGTTGCCTTGCTGACCGATGAAATAGGGTTGCCACGGGGCCACGGTGGAGATCACCGGGATTTCCTCGGCCTCGCAGGTGGTGGCGACCGGATTGGTCGTCTCGGGGGTCGAGGCGACGAGCATCATGTCGATCTCGTCGTCGATGATCAGTTCCTTGGCGACCTCTGCGGCGCGGTTGGGGTTGGACTGGCTGTCCTTGACGATCACTTCGAAGTTGCTGCCTGCATCCGAGGCTAGAAAACCCTCGATGATGAACCGGTCGGCGTCAGAAAATGCGGCCAGCGGGCCGGATTGCGGGCTGACATAGCCCAGCCGGATCTTGGCATCCCGGGCCAGAACTGGTGCCGCCAGCCCCCCGGCAGCAAGCGTGAGGCCGGTGGCGGCGGTGGATTTGAGCAGTTTACGGCGTGTAATCATGATGTCCTCCCTGACGTCATCAAAAGTGTTCGCGAAGCCCCGGTTCAGTGGGCGGGTGGTGTTCCCGCCCAGGCCGCCTGCAGCAGCGCGCGGATATCGTCGCGCGTGACAGGCTGTGGATTGGGGTAGGGTTTGGTGGTGGCCAGTTCGGCTGCGCGGTCCAGGTCTTCCTCCTTCAGACCCAGATCGCGCAGCGCCAGCGGCCCCCCGAGTTTTTGTGCAAAGTCATACAAGGCGCGCCCGGCATTCTCGCCGCCCAGAAGATCGCAGATCGGCAGCAGTTCGGTCGCTGCCGCGCGGGCGTTATAGGCAATGGCATGGGGCAGAACGATTGCGTGGGTTTCGGCGTGGGGCAGGTCGAATGAGCCGCCCAGCGTGTGGCACAGCTTGTGATGCAGGGCCATGCCGACCTGGCCCAGCACCGTGCCACAGGCCCATGCGCCGCGCTGCGTCTCGGCGCGGGCTGCGAGATCCGCAGGCGCGGCCAGAACGCGGGGCAGGCCGTCGACGAAGGCCTTCAGCCCGTCGATGGCCAAATGCACCGTCTTTTCGGTGCGGTCGCGCGCATAAAGCGCCTCGGCTGCATGCGCCATGGCGTTAAGCGCCGAGGTCACGGTCATGGCAACCGGCAGCGTTGCGACGCGCTCGGGATCATAGAGGATGACTTCGGGCAGCACCTCGGGGTGGCTCAGCGTCGTCTTGATGCCGTTCTCGGTCTGACCGAGGATCGGCGTCGCTTCACTGCCGGCGTAGGTGGTCGGGATCACGATCTGCGGCAGGCCTGTGCGATAGGCGATTGCCTTGCCCAGCCCGATGGTCGAACCGCCGCCGATTGAGATGATGCAGTCCGCTGCGACCTCTTTGGCGTGGGCCATGGCCGCATTGGTGACGGTGACGGGGGTGTGCATCGCCGCCTGACAGAAAACGCCAGCGGCCAGTTCGCCCAGTGTTTCGGCCATTTCCAGCGCTGCGTCGGATTGCTGAGGGGTGGACAGAACCAGGGCGTTCTTCGCGCCCAGCCGCTGAGTCTCTGCGACAAGGATGTCCTTCACCCCAGCCTGGAATACAACGCGCACATCATCTGTTGCGGTTTCTGCCTCTTGTGTCATTTCAGACCTTTCTCCTCCGGTTGTGCCGGACGTTAAACCTCAGTGAATGGTCTGTTGATCGAGATTACGGCATTTAATATACCACGATGTTATGTACATCGATCCCAATCACCTGCGCATCCTGGCAGCGATCGTCGACTCGGGCGGGCTAAGTGAAGGCGCGGCCGCGCTAAACAAATCCCAGCCCAGCCTGTCGCGCACGGTTGCGATGCTGGAGTCGCGGCTCGGTTCACGATTATTTGAAAAGGGTATCCGGCCGCTGCGGCCGACCGAGCTGTGTATGTCGCTGGCCGAACAGGGCCGGGTGATCGGTCAGGCAAGTGAGGCGGCGCGCATCGCAGCCGAGCTTTATTCAGGGGGCAAGGCGGGCACCGCGCGGATCGCCGGGACGCCCATCTTCATGGATGGAGTGATCTCCTACATGATCGCGTCGTTCCAATCTGCTTTCCCGGATGTGGCGATCCAGCAAAGCTATGGCTATTTCGCGGAGCTGTCTGAACAGCTGAAGACGGGGAACATCGATCTGGCGATCTGCCCGATGCGCGGCGATGACATCCCGGAAGAGCTGTCGTTTGAACCGATCCTGCGTGGCCGCAACGTGATTGCCTGTGCGCCGTCGCACCCATTGGCGCGTAAATCCACGTTTCGATTGGAAGATATCGCCCAATACCCTTGGATCGCCCCCCCGGCGGGCAGCCCTCTTTATGCGGACCTGAAAAACGCGCTGGAGATCGTAGGCATCACCGATTTTCGCGTCAGTTTTACTGGCGGCTCGCTGGCGGCGATCCTGCGCATCATGTCCGGATCGGATGCGCTGACGGTGCTGCCTTATTCAGTGGTGTTCATGCAGCGACCGTCCAATATGGTCACAGCGCTGCCGGTGAAGCTTGAACACCCGGACCGGCAACTGGGTTTGCTCTGGCGCAACGACCGCCCGGTGCGCCCCGCAGTGTCCCGGTTTCAGAAGTTCCTCAAGGGTGAGTTTTCCGGTCTGGCCGACAGGATCGACGTTCGCGGCCGCGAAGCCGTCTGGAGACGGTGATACCTGCCTGTGTGGGCGGCACGCGAGTGCGAGGCCTGCTCAATCTGACGAGGGGCGGTGCATTTGGACTTGCGCAGTTGCGGCGGCCTGCGTTAAGGCGCAAGCCTTACCGGTCGTCTGGGGTCGCCCCAATCGAACTGCTGGTGAGAGGGGCGCGGTCGCGGCAAAGACCCCATGAAAGAAATCGGTTAATTCTCCGGTTTCTGTCCCGCCGAATTTCTGAGGTTTGCCACCTTGGACGTGTGGGATTTGTTACCGGATTGCGGGCCACGTTAAACACACCGCTAAAGAGGTCAGGACGCAAAGGAACCCCTTTCGCTTGGCCGAATGGGGTTTTTTATTGCGCCGACGCGCAGGAGTGTGTGCCATGAACGACACGAAAGACAGCAACTGGAACAGCCGCACCAAACTGGTGCACGGCGGCACCCGCCGCAGCCAATGGGGCGAGGTGAGCGAAGCGATCTTCCTGACTCAGGGCTTTGTCTATGACAGCGCCGAACAGGCCGAGGCCCGGTTCATCGAAACCGGCCCGGATGAGTTCATCTATGCCCGCTATGGCAACCCGACCGTGGCGATGTTCGAAGAGCGGATCGCCGCGCTTGAGGGCGCAGAGGATGCCTTTGCCACCGCTTCTGGCATGGCAGCGGTCAATGGCGCGCTGACCTCGCTTCTTAAGGCGGGCGATCACGTTGTGTCGGCGCGGGCGCTGTTTGGCTCTTGCCTTTATATCCTTGAAAACATCCTGACCCGCTTCGGAGTCGAAGTGACATTCGTCGATGGCACCGATCTGGAGCAATGGCGCGCTGCGGTACGACCGGACACCAAGGCGGTTTTCTTTGAATCCATGTCGAACCCGACGCTGGAAGTGATCGACGTGGCTGCGGTCGCGGAAATCGCCCATGCCGTCGGCGCGATGGTAGTGGTGGACAACGTGTTCTCGACGCCGGTCTTCTCTGACGCCATCGCACAAGGCGCGGATGTGGTGGTCTACTCGGCCACCAAACATATCGACGGTCAGGGCCGGGTTCTGGGCGGTGTCATCCTTGGCACACGCGATTTCATCCGCGGCACGGTTGAGCCCTATATGAAGCACACCGGCGGTTCCCTTAGCCCGTTCAACGCCTGGACGCTGCTAAAGGGGCTGGAGACGATTTCCCTGCGGGTGAATGCACAGGCCGAAACGGCGCTGCAGATTGCGACTGCCCTTCAGGGGCATCCGAAGCTGGCGCGCACGATCTATCCCGGCCTAGCCGATCATGCTCAGAACGCGCTGGTGCAGCGGCAATTGGGCGGTAAGGGCGGAACGGTCCTGTCGCTGGATCTGAAGGGTGGCAAGGAGGCGGCCTTTGCCTTCCTGAACGCCCTGACGATTCCGGTGATTTCCAACAACCTGGGCGATGCGAAATCCATCGCAACCCATCCGGCCACCACCACCCACCAGCGGCTGCCCGATGATCAGAAGGTGGCGCTGGGCATCACGCCGGGTCTGGTGCGCTTCTCGGTTGGGCTTGAGGATCCGGAGGATCTGATTGCGGATCTAACGCAGGCATTGGATGCCTGTGGCGGCTGAAGTCTTGGGGACGCTGCGGCCCGCGTTGTTCGCGGGCCGGGGCGGGCTTACTTGTGGTGCGGGGTCAGTTCCGGGCCGGAACCTGCCGTATTTGTCTGATCCATTTTGTGTTTTCCCGCGTAACAGAGTAATACTGAACATCGCTGCGCCCCGGGGCGTAGCAGCAGCGGAGGAAGTGGTCGTATGAATATCCATATGCGCGGCGTGGACGAGACACCGGACCGGACCGAGGCTGAGGCGGCTCTTGAGACGCTTCGCCAATGGGCCGCGACAGCCACCCAGACGGAAATTGCGCAGCTTGACCCAGCCGTTGCCCGGCTTCTGCCAGAGCGGGCGGTGCAGAACTACCCCGATCTGTCGCGCAACTACCCCGAGGATTTTGTGGCGGATGAGGGCTATCGCGCCACATTGCCCGACCTGCAGAACGGCCCCTCCAGCCTGATCCGGGGCGCCAATGAGCAGATCCAGCATGTGGGGATCTCCAACTTCCGTCTGCCGATTCGCTTTCACACACGGGACAATGGCGATCTGACGCTGGAAACCAGCGTGACTGGCACCGTCAGCCTTGAGGCCGACAAGAAGGGCATCAACATGTCCCGGATCATGCGGTCCTTTTACAAACACGCAGAAAAGACCTTCAGCTTTGAGGTGATTGAGGCCGCGCTTGAGGATTACCTCAGCGATCTCGGCAGCATGGACGCGCGCATCCAGATGCGGTTCTCCTTTCCGGTGAAGATCGACAGCCTGCGTTCGGGACTGTCGGGCTATCAATATTACGATATCGCGCTGGAACTGGTGGATCGGGACGGGGTGCGCAACAAGATCGTGCATCTGGACTATGTCTATTCCTCGACCTGCCCCTGTTCGCTGGAATTGTCGGAACACGCGCGTCAGTCGCGCGGGCAACTGGCAACCCCGCATTCGCAGCGGTCAGTGGCGCGGCTGTCGGTGCAGATCGACCCCGAGGCCCCCTGCCTGTGGTTCGAGGATCTGATCGATCATTGCCGCCGCGCGGTGCCTACCGAGACGCAGGTCATGGTCAAGCGCGAGGACGAACAGGCCTTTGCCGAACTGAACGCTGCCAACCCGATCTTTGTCGAGGATGCTGCGCGCCTGTTCTGCGAAGCCCTGCAAAGCGATCCGCGCATTGGCGATTTTCGCGTGGTGGCCAGCCATCAGGAAAGCCTGCACAGCCACGATGCAGTCAGCGTGCTGACCCAAGGGCCACTGTTTGCCGAAACCAGCCTTGATCCGGGGCTGTTCTCGACCCTGATCCATCGGGGGTAACAGGTTGGCAGCGGCGCACGTTGCGCCGCCTCCTGCCTGTTCCGGTATCACTCAAGCACGAATTTCCGCTGCAATGCCGCATTTTTTGCTGCGTTGCCGCATTCTCGTGTTAGCCTTCCATCAGGTCCGGACCCAGATGGCTACGGAATCCTTCTGCTGGCCAGATATCCATGCCGGATCTCTTTGATGTAAGGAGTTCCCGATGTTCTTTTCGCCTATCCTCCAAGATCAGCCTGCAACGCTGCCGCAATGGGTCGGCTATTCTGCCGGGACCCAATTGCGATGCTGGCGTGCGATGACGGCGCTGGCGGTTCATGCGCCTTACGAACAGATACGCCTGACGCATGTACTGTTGACCGCCGGAACGGCGGTGTTCAGACCGGCTGCTGTTGCTGCTCCGGCCCCGGCGCCGCAAAAAGCGAAAACACCTGCGAAACGGGCAACCGGCGAAAGTCCAGCCGCCAAAACCAAGACCCCTGCGCGGCGTCCGGCACGCAAAAGCAAAGCCGCCCTGGCGGCCAGGGCTACGGCGCGCAAATCGCCTGCTGCCAAACCTGCCGCAGAGAAACCGGTCGCGGCCAGACCCGCAACGCCCAAGGCGGCTGCTACCACAGCGACTGCGAGTAAGACTGAGAGCAAGGCTGCGGTCCGCAAGGCGACAACACCCAAGCCTGCGGCGACAACGCCTAAGTCGACAGCGGCAAAGACGACCGCGCCCAAAACATCGCCTGCTAAGCCTGCACCAGCGACACGAACACCCACCAAGACCGCAGCAGCAAAACCCGCACCGGCAAAAGCCTCCCCAACGAAACCTTCCTCGGCCAAACCTGCAGCAACAAAGCCCGCAGCGGATACTACTGCGGCCAAGGCGACAGCCAAGCCGTCCGCTGCGGCATCCACTCCGCCACAGGCGAATAAGGCTGAAGCCACCACAGCGGCACCGGCACAATCCACCGCGTCCAAGGCAAAACGTGCGCCGTCCAAGCCTCCGGCGCTGCCAGAGCGCTCCGCGGCAAAGAGTGACGCCGAGAAGGCATGACGCCGCCTTTGACTTGACACTTTGCGCAGGGGGCGCCAACGCTGCCCGTCATGTTGGATCTTCGCCCGGTCGCATATGTCATTGGCCTGTTGGTCGTCATTCTTGGCGCCATGATGGTCTTTCCGTTCCTGATCGATCTTTACGATGGGCAGGGCGAATGGCCGGTGTTTCTCGAAAGCGGCCTGATCACCATTCTGGCGGGCGGGCTGCTGGCGCTCAGCTGTGGTAATTCAGTGCGGCAGGGGCTCAGCATTCGTCAGACCTTTCTGCTGACCACTTCGGTCTGGGCGGCGCTGCCGGTGTTCGGTGCGATCCCGCTGATGATGGGGGCGACCGAGCTCAGCTTTACAGATGCGTTTTTCGAAGCGATGTCGGGGCTGACGACCACCGGGTCCACGGTAATCTCCGGCCTTGATGACCTGCCACGGGGGATCCTCTTGTGGCGGGGTATCCTGCAGTGGCTCGGCGGGATTGGTATCATTGTCGTCGCCATGGTGTTTCTGCCCGAGCTACGGGTCGGGGGTATGCAGATCTTCCGCTCCGAAGCTTTTGATACCTTGGGGAAGATCCTGCCCCGTGCGCAGACGATCGCACGTCAGATCTCGTTGATCTACGTGGCGCTGACGCTGCTGTGCATGGTGGTCTATGTGGTGCTGGGCATGGGGCTGTTCGATGCGCTGGTGCATGCCCTGACCACCATGTCGACCGGTGGCTTTTCGAATTACGATGCCTCTTTCGGCACCTTCTCCGGTCCGGCCGAATATGCGGCATCGTTCTTCATGATCATGGCGGCGCTGCCCTTCGTGCGCTACGTACAGCTGATCAACGGGCAGGGGCAGCCGCTGCTGCGCGACAGCCAGATCCGCGCCTTTCTGGGTACTATTCTGGTGCTGATCATCGTGACCGCCAGCGTGCTGCTCTATATCTTCCCGCACCACCCCGAGCAGGCGCTGCGCGAGGCGCTGTTCAACATCACCTCGATCATTTCCGGCACCGGCTATGCCAGCGTCGACTATATGGAGTGGGGCAGCTTCCTGATCATGGTGTTCTTTTTCATCGGTCTGATCGGTGGCTGCGCGGGTTCCACAGCCTGTTCGGTCAAGGTGTTCCGCTATCAGATCCTGTTTGCCTCGATCCGGGTTCAGATCCAGCGTATCCGCTCCCCCAACGGTATCTTCATTCCGCGCTTTGACGGACGCCCGGTCGGGCCGGATGTCCTCAGCTCGGTGATTTCCTTTTTCATGTTCTTCGTGGTGACGCTGGGGGTTGTGTCCTGGGGGCTGGCTCTGACAGGGCTGGACTTCATCACAGCCGTCTCGGGCGCGGCAACCGCAGTGGCCAATGTCGGGCCGGGGCTGGGCGATATCATCGGGCCTGCGGGCAATTTTTCCACCCTGAATGATGCGGCTAAATGGATCCTGAGCGCGGCCATGCTGATCGGGCGTCTGGAACTGATGGCGGTCTACGCGATCCTGACGTTGCGGTTCTGGCGCAACTGACACCGTGCCGGAGCTCTGGGGGCGTGTAAGGGGGATTGGGGCCTCAGGCAGGGCCCCCTGCGGCGGTTTGGCCCTTGTATTGCTACAATCCGCAGTCTTGCCCTGATCACGGACCTCCCCTATGAGGCGGTGATCGGAATCTGCGAGCGCACGGAGACGAATGCCCCATGCCCGTTCTAGTAATGAAATTCGGCGGCACCTCTGTCGCCAACCTTGACCGGATCCGGCGCGCGGCAAAGCGGGTCGGTGTCGAAGTGGCCAAAGGCTATGATGTCATTGTCATCGTCTCGGCCATGTCGGGAAAGACCAACGAGCTTGTTGGCTGGGTCAATGAAACCTCGCCGCTGTTTGACGCCCGCGAATATGACGCAGTGGTTTCTTCCGGCGAAAACGTCACCGCCGGTCTGATGGCGCTGACGCTGCAGGAAATGGATGTTCCCGCGCGCAGCTGGCAGGGCTGGCAGGTGCCGCTGAAGACGACCAGCGCCCACAGCCAGGCGCGGATCGAAGAAATCCCGACCGAGAATATCAGCGCCAAATTTGCCGAAGGCATGCGCGTGGCCGTTGTTGCCGGTTTCCAGGGCATCAGCCCCGAAGGGCGCATCACCACGCTGGGCCGGGGCGGTTCGGACACCACGGCGGTGGCCTTTGCGGCTGCCTTTGATGCAGAACGCTGCGATATCTACACGGATGTGGACGGCGTCTATACCACGGACCCACGCATCTGCGATAAGGCCCGCAAGCTTGACAAGATCGCATTCGAAGAGATGCTGGAACTGGCCTCTCTGGGGGCGAAGGTCCTGCAGACCCGCTCGGTCGAGCTGGCGATGCGCTATCAGGTACGGCTGCGCGTCCTGTCCAGTTTCGAAGAACAAAATGACAATGCTGGCACGCTGGTCTGTGCCGAGGAGGACATCATGGAATCCAACGTTGTGGCCGGTGTGGCCTATTCCCGCGACGAAGCCAAGCTGACCGTGCAATCGGTCGCCGACCGTCCCGGCATTGCGGCAACCATCTTTACCTGCCTGTCTGATGCAGGCGTGAATGTGGACATGATCGTGCAGGACATCTCGGACGAGGGCCGCACGGATATGACCTTTTCCTGCCCCACCGATCAGGTGGCGCGCGCCGAACAGGCCTTGCAGGAGAGCAAGGAAAAGGGCGATCTCAACTACGCCGAACTGGTCGCCGACAAGGACGTTGCAAAGGTTTCGGTCGTGGGGATTGGCATGCGCTCGCAATCGGGCGTGGCGGCCAAGATGTTCAAGGTCCTCTCGGATGAGGGGATCAACATCAAGGTCATTACAACCTCAGAGATCAAAATTTCCGTACTCATCGACCGGAAATACATGGAACTTGCTGTTCAGGCACTGCATGATGCCTTTGAACTGGATAAGGCAGCCTGATCGTGCGTGGGCTGCCTGGCACAATAACCACGTGAACAGGGCCCATGGTCGAAAGTACTGAATCCGAGAGCCGCAGGTTGCTAGGCCGCCTGCGCGAGGCCATGGCCGGGGATGACCCTGGCCAGGCCCGTCTGGACAAGATCACTCACCTGATTGCCGACAGCATGGGGACCGAGGTCTGCTCGGTCTACCTGTTCCGCGATGACGAGACGCTTGAGCTTTGCGCGACAGAGGGTTTGAACGTCGAATCCGTGCACCAGACCCGTATGCGGATTGGCGAAGGTCTGGTGGGCCGGGTGGCCAGATACGGCAAGGTGGTCAATACTCCCGATGCCCCGAACGCCAAGGGGTTCCGCTATATGCCGGAAACCGGCGAAGAGCGGTATTCTTCCTTCCTTGGCATTCCGATCCAGCGTCTGGGCGAGATGATGGGCGTGCTCGTCGTCCAGTCCAAGGAAGCGCGCGAATTCTCCTCTGATGCGGTTTACGCGCTCGAAGTGGTGGCGATGGTGATCGCCGAAATGGCGGAACTCGGTGCCTTTGTCGGGGAGGGCGCAGCCTTGTCTCCGATGCACCAGCAGCCGGTTCTGCTGAGTGCAACTGCCGCGCAGGAAGGCGCTGCCGAAGGCCATGTCTGGCTGCACGAACCGCGCGTCGTGGTAACCAACCCGATTGCCGATGATCCCCACCGAGAGTTGGAGCGCCTGAACGAAGCAGTGGAAGAGCTGCGCGTCGGCGTCGACAAGATGCTGAAGATCTCTGAAAACGGAGACAAGGATCAGCTGCAAGTTCTTGAAACCTATCGCATGTTCGCCAATTCCAAAGGCTGGATGCGGCGCATGGAAGAAGACATCTCGCGCGGGTTGAGCGCCGAGGCCGCGGTTGAAAAGGAGCAGTCCCAGGCCCGAGCGCGTATGTCTCAGGTGCAGGATGCCTACCTGCGGGAACGGCTGAGTGATCTTGATGATCTGTCGAATCGGCTGCTTAGGATTCTGACCGGGCAGGGCGCCGAAACCGGCGCCGATCTGCCAGTGGACCCGATTCTGATTGCCCGCAATATCGGCCCGGCAGAGTTGCTGGAATACGGCCGCTCGCTGCGTGGCATCGTGCTGGAGGAAGGCTCTGTCGGCTCGCACGCGGCGATCGTAGCGCGGGCATTGGCGATTCCTCTGGTGGTGAACGCCAAACGCATCACCACCGAGGCGCTGAACGGCGATCATATCATGGTGGATGGCGATCAGGGGGTCGTGCACCTGCGCCCGGATGAAACCGTGGTTAGCGCCTTTCGGGACAAGATCGCGATGCAGGCCGATGCCCAGGAGCGCTATGCCTCGATCCGGGAAAAACCTGCCATTACGCAAGACGAGCAACATGTCACCTTGCTGATGAACGCCGGGTTGATGGCGGATTTGCCGTCGCTCGAAGGATCCGGCGCCGAAGGGGTGGGGCTGTTCCGCACCGAGCTGCAGTTTCTTGTGCGTGATCAGATGCCTAAGCGGTCTGAGCTGGTGACGCTCTATCAGCGGGTTCTGGATGCATCGCACGGCAAGCGGGTGGTGTTCCGGACGCTCGACATCGGGTCGGACAAGGTTCTGCCCTATATGAAACCGACGGATGAGCCGAACCCGGCCCTCGGCTGGCGGGCGATCCGGGTGGGTCTCGATAAACCGGGCGTCATGCGCATGCAGCTGCAGGCGTTGATGCGGGCGGCCAATGGGCGGCCGCTGTCGATTATGTTCCCCTTTGTTGCGCAATTCGAAGAATACCGTGCTGCGCGCCAGGAGATCGACAAAACGCTGGAGCGCGAGCGAATCCTTGGCCACGCGCTGCCGGAACGGCTGGAAGTGGGGGCGATGCTGGAAACCCCCTCGCTGGCATTTGCGCCGCATAAGTTCTTTGAAGAAGTCGATTTTCTCTCGATCGGCGGCAACGATCTGAAGCAGTTCTTCTTTGCTGCCGACCGAGAGAATGAGCGCGTCCGCAAACGCTATGACACGCTGAACGTCAGCTTTTTGACCTTTATCGAGCAGATCGTGGAGCGCTGCGACCGGTTCGAAACACCGCTGAGTTTCTGCGGCGAAGACGCTGGGCGGCCGATCGAGGCTGTCTGTCTTGCTGCAATGGGTATCCGGACGCTGTCGATGCGGCCTGCTTCAATTGGGCCGGTCAAGTCTTTGTTAATGCGTGTTAACCTTTCGGATGTTCGCAAGATTATTTCGGACTCCCGCCACCGGGGCGATCAATCCGTAAGACCTGCTGTGATGCGATACCTGCGGGAACTCTGAGCGCGGCGACCTTCCTGACAGTAAACAATGGTGCGGCTCTGGAAACAGGGCCTTTTTCTGCTGGGTTGCCGCAGATTGGCCAGGCGCTTGTCCCATTAGCCGCTACAGTCAGCCGAACCGTTTGTGATGCTGGATTTTAGGGGAGAACAGGGGGGAATCAGATGAAACTGCGGGGGGATAAGGTTTGTCTAAAATATTAGCAAATTTGACGTGTGATCGTCCTTGGCCTCTCCAAATTTACAAAATTCAATGATTTTGACTGGTTCGCCAGATTCATTCAAATGTTGCCCACATGTTCATCCACAGGAGGGGCTTCTGTTCTGGCGAAGGTTCGAAGGATATCCGGTGAGGTCTGCGTCAGATTGGCAGTGGGGCGCCGGATCGCATACTGATGTGGCTCACGATCTCGCCAAACGGGATGTCTTATCCCAAAGTTATCCCAGGTTTATCCACATTAATGTATGATGCCTGTGTATTGATGTAAAAACACAAAAGGCAAACCAATCGGGGGGATAGGATCTCTGCACGCCCTGCAAATCTCAAATTATTTGCATTCAATTTTACCTTCTCTTGGTTGCTAAGTGGTAAACGACGGGCCCCGGAATGGGGCGTTTAAATTTCAAGTATGAAACTTTAAGCTTGAAGTGTTTGTCGTCTCGCTTATCCTGATCCCAACATAACAATCTCATGCGGAGGGTAGGATCATGAAAGTTGCCTGTTTGGGAGGTGGTCCCGCGGGGCTCTACTTCGCGATTTCAATGAAGCTGCGTCAGCCGGACGCTGATGTCACGGTGTTTGAGCGAAACAAGGCGGACGACACCTTTGGCTGGGGTGTTGTCCTTTCCGATGATGCGCTTGAAAATCTTACGGAAAATGACCCTGAAAGCGCCGCCGAAATCCGTCGGAACTTTGCCTATTGGGATGACATCGCGGTGGTGCACAACGGCGTGCGTACGGTGTCCGGCGGTCACGGGTTTGCCGGGATCGGGCGTAAGAAGATGCTGCTGATCCTGCAGGAGCGCGCGCGGGAGCTCGGGGTGAACCTGCAGTTTGAGACCGAGGTCGGACCGGCAGCGGACTATCAGGATGACTATGACATCGTGGTTGCCTGTGATGGGCTTAATTCCAGCGTCCGCAATGAGTTCGCGGAACACTTTAAACCCAATATCGACGTGCGCCCGTGCAAGTTTATCTGGCTGGGCACCCATCAGAAGTTCGATGACGCCTTCACATTCGTGTTCGAAAACACCAAACACGGCTGGGTCTGGATCCACGCCTACCAATTCGATGCGGATACGGCGACCGTGATCGTGGAGTGTTCGGCAGAGACCTGGGACAACTGGGGCTTTGAGGATATGAGCAAGGAAGAGATTATTCGCACCTGCGAAGAGATCTTTGCCGACCATCTGGGTGGCCACAATCTGATGTCCAACGCCGACCACCTGCGCGGATCGGCTGTCTGGATCAACTTCCCGCGGGTGCTGTGCGAAAAATGGCACCACGAAAACGTCGTGCTGCTGGGCGATGCCTCGGCCACGGCGCATTTCTCCATCGGCTCCGGATCGCGGCTGGCCTTTGACAGCGCCATCGCCTTGGCCGAGTTGCTGACGGTAGAACCGTCTATGGAACGTGCCTTTGAACGCTATCAGGACGAGCGGCGGCTTGATGTGTTGCGCCTGCAGTCAGCTGCGCGTAACTCATTGGAATGGTTTGAGGAAGTCGAACGCTATCTGGATATGGATCCGGTTCAGTTCAATTATTCTCTGCTGACCCGCTCGCAGCGGATCTCCCACGAAAACCTGCGTCTGCGTGATCCCGACTGGCTGAAATCCGCGGAGAAATGGTTCCAGGAGCGGGCGGGTGTTCCGGCGGAGGCGCCAGTGCGCGCGCCGATGTTTGCCCCCTATAAACTGCGCGACATGACGTTGGAAAACCGCATCGTCGTCTCCCCCATGGCGCAGTACAAGGCGGTGGATGGCTGTCCCACGGATTGGCACCTGATCCACTATGGTGAGCGCGCCAAGGGCGGCGCCGGAATGGTCTATACGGAAATGACCTGCGTCAGCGCCGAAGGGCGGATCACCCCTGGCTGTCCCGGTCTTTACGCGCCAGAACATGAAGCCGCCTGGACCCGTCTGACCGATTTCGTACATAGCGAAACCCGGGCCAAGATTTGCTGCCAGATCGGCCATTCGGGCCGCAAGGGTTCGACTCAGGTTGGCTGGGAAGTAATGGACGCGCCTTTGAAAGAGGACAACTGGGATCTGGTCTCGGCCTCACCCTTGCCTTGGTCCCCCAATAACGCCACCCCGCGCGAAATCACCCGCGCAGAAATGGAGGCCGTGAAGGCTGAATTCGTCGCTTCGGCCGAGATGGCAGAGCGCGCCGGATTTGACATGATCGAACTTCATGCGGCGCATGGTTATCTGATCTCCTCCTTCATTTCGCCAAAATCCAATATTCGTGAGGATGAGTTCGGCGGCTCCCTGGAAAACCGCCTGCGGTACCCGCTGGAGGTCTTCAAGGCGATGCGTGACGTCTGGCCTGCCCATAAACCGATGTCGGTCCGGATCTCGGCCAACGACTGGATCGGCGACGAAGGTGTGACACCGGAAGAGGCGGTCGAGATCGCCAAGGCCTTCTCTGAAGCAGGCGCCGATATTATCGACGTCTCTGCCGGTCAGACCTCGATCGACGCGAAACCGGTCTATGGGCGCATGTTCCAGACGCCGTTTTCGGACCGCATCCGGAATGAGGCAGGTATCGCGACCATGGCTGTCGGCAATATCTACGAGGCTGATCATGCCAATTCGATCCTGATGGCAGGCCGCGCCGATCTGATCTGTGTGGGGCGCCCACATCTGGCGGATCCCTACTGGACACTGCACGAAGCCACCCGGATCGGGGATCGACAGGCCGCCTGGCCGTTGCCCTACGAGGCGGGCCGGGATCAGGCCTGGCGTCTGGCGGACCGCGACGCAGAGGTGATCCGGGCATGAGTGTCGCGGGCAAACACGTCGTCATCTCTGGCGGTGGCTCTGGCGTTGGCGCCGAACTGGCGGCACAGTTCGCGGGCCAGGGCGCCCGCGTGACCATCCTGGGGCGCCGGATGGAGCCCCTGGAAGAGGTCAGCGCGGCGACCAAGGCCCTGCCGCTGACCTGCGATGTCACCGACCGCGCTGCCGTTGAGGCAGCGCTCACCGAGGCGGCGGCCAAGAACGGACCGGTCGCCATTGCCCTAGCCAATGCCGGGGCGGCGCCCTCCAAACCCTTTGACCGGATGAGCGCCGAGGATTTCGGCGCGGCTTTGTCGGTCAATCTGGCGGGGGTTTTCAACCTCTGGCAGGCGGCTCTGCCGGGCATGAAAGAGGCAGGCTGGGGCCGTATGATCGCCATCGCCTCGACCGCGGGGTTGAAGGGATACCCCTATGTTTCAGGCTATTGCGCGGCGAAACACGGGGTCATCGGGTTGACGCGGGCGCTCTCGCTGGAACTGGCACGCACCGGCATCACGGTAAATTCGATTTGTCCGGGTTTCATTGAAACGCCGCTCCTGCAAAGATCGGTGGATAATATCGTCGCCAAGACCGGGATGACCCCTGAGAAGGCGGAAAAATCACTGCGCGCCAGCAATCCGCAGGGTCGTTTCATCCAACCTGCCGAGGTTGCCGAAGCGGCGTTGTGGCTGGCAAGCGAGGGGGCGGGATCGGTGAACGGTTCTGCCCTGCCCATATCAGGAGGCGAGATCTGAACGTGGCGGAAACCTCAAAAGACAGATTGCGGCTGTGGCTGCGGGTGCTGAAGGCGACCCGCGCGGTGGAAAGCGAGATCCGCGAAAACCTGCGCCGCGATTTTTCGACCACCCTGCCGCGTTTCGATGTGATGGCAGCGCTGGTCCAGCACGAAGACGGGCTCAAGATGAGCCAGCTCTCTGGCGTGCTGAAAGTGTCGAACGGCAACGTGACCGGCATCATCGAACGTCTGGTCGAGGATGGCCACGTACAGCGTGAACCGGTGCCCGGTGATCGCCGCGCCAGCCTGGTGCGGATGACCGAGCAGGGCCGCGCCGAATTCGCACGGCAGGCCGAAGCGCATGAGGCCTGGATCGACAAGATGTTTGCGGATGTGCCCCCCGAGGCGGCCCAGACCATGGCCGAGGCGCTGGATGCTGTCGCCCGCCGTTTGGAAAACAAGGATGAAAGTCGATGATCAATACGGATACCAAACATTTTCTCTGCCACGTTGAAGATGGCATTGCGACCGTGTCGCTGGACCGGCCCGAGCGTAAGAACCCGCTGACCTTTGACAGCTATGCCGAGATGCGCGACTGGTTCCGCGAGTTGCACTATGACGATGACATCAAGGCGGTGATCTTTGCCTCCAATGGCGGCAACTTCAGCTCGGGCGGCGATGTACATGATATTATTGGCCCCCTCACCAAGATGAGCATGAAGGAACTGCTGGCCTTTACGCGGATGACTGGCGATCTGGTCAAGGCGATGGTGAACTGCGGCAAGCCGGTGATTGCGGCGATTGATGGTATCTGCGTGGGCGCCGGGGCGATCATCGCGATGGCGTCGGATCTGCGTATTGCCACGCCGGAGGCCAAGACGGCATTTCTGTTCACCCGCGTCGGGCTGGCGGGCTGTGATATGGGGGCCTGCGCCATCCTGCCCCGGATTATCGGTCAGGGCCGCGCGGCGGAGCTGCTTTATACTGGCCGTTCGATGAGCGCCGAGGAAGGCGCCGTCTGGGGTTTCCATAACAAGCTGGTCCCGGCCGAAGATTTGGCCGCAGAGGCGCGCCAATGGGCGACGCGGATCGCGGCGGGGCCGAATTTTGGTCACATGATGACCAAGACAATGCTGGCGCAGGAATGGTCGATGTCCATCGAACAGGCGATCGAGGCTGAGGCCCAGGCGCAGGCTATCTGCATGCAGACAGCGGACTTTGAACGCGCCTACCATGCCTTTGTAAACAAGGAAAAACCGGTCTTCGAAGGAGACTGAGTTCTATCGCCCGCCCGGTCTATGCCGCGGCGGGCTTCGCATTGACGGAGAAGAGCTGCACAAGACAGCCAAAGGGGAGTTTCATCATGGCGGACCGGACATTTCTGAACTGGCCATTCTTCGAGGACCGGCACAGAACGCTGGCAGCGGATCTGGATGCCTGGGCGGCCGAGACCGTCAGCGGGATCGACCATTCGGACACCGATGCCGCCTGCCGGGCGCTTGTGACCGCGCTTGGAGAGGGCGGCTGGGCGCAGCATTCCGGCGCGCCAGCCGGTGAAACCCTGGATGTGCGCAGCCTGTGCCTGATCCGGGAAACTCTGGCCCGTCACGATGGGCTCGCCGATTTTGCCTTTGCCATGCAAGGGCTTGGAACCGGGGCGATTTCTCTGTTCGGCAACGAATCGCAACAGGCAGAATGGCTGCCGCTGACCCGCTCGGGGCAGGCGATTTCGGCATTTGCGCTCACGGAACCGCAATCTGGTTCGGATGTGGCAAATTCCACAATGACAGCGACGCTGGATGGCGATGAATATGTGCTGAATGGAGAAAAGACCTGGATCTCAAACGGCGGGATTGCAGACGTTTACACCCTGTTTGCCCGCACCGGAGAGGGACCGGGCGCCAAGGGGTTGTCCGCCTTCATCGTCCCTGCTGGGCTGCCGGGGTTCGAGGTGGTCGAACGCCAGCAGGTGATCGCGCCGCACCCGCTTGCCACCCTGCGCTTCACCGATTGCCGGATCCCGGCAAGCGCGATGATCGGCGGACCGGGGCAGGGGTTCCGGATCGCCATGTCGGTTCTGGACGTCTTCCGCTCTACCGTTGCGGCCGCGGCGCTTGGCTTTGCCCGCCGGGCGCTGGACGAGGCGCTAAGCCGTGTCACCAGCCGCCAGGTGCAGGGCGCGCCTCTGTTCGATCTGCAGATGGTGCAGGGGCATATCGCCGATATGGCGCTGGATGTGGATGCGGCGGCTCTGCTGGTCTACCGTGCCGCCTGGACCAAGGATTCCGGTGCCGCCCGCGTGACCCGCGAAGCGGCGATGGCGAAGCTCTTTTCCACCGATCAGGCGCAGCAGGTCATCGACAAGGCGGTGCAGCTACACGGCGGAGATGGCGTGCGCCACGGTCAGAAGGTCGAGGAACTTTACCGCGATATCCGCGCCTTGCGCATCTATGAGGGCGCATCAGACGTGCAGCGAGTGGTGATCGCGCGCCAGACCCTTGGCGCCTTTGAAGGAGGCAACTGAGATGCTGGGACCGACTGCACATAGCGACACCTTCACCCGCGATAACCTGCCACCTGCGGACCAGTGGCCGGACTTTCTGCTAGAGGGCTTCGACTATCCGGAACGGCTGAACGCCGCGGTCGAGCTGACCGATGCCATGGTGGAAAAGGGGTTTGGCGATCACACCGCCCTGATCGGCAACGGACGCCGCCGCACCTACAAGGAACTGTCGGACTGGACCAACCGGCTGGCCAATGTGCTGACCGAGGATCTCGGCGTTAAACCGGGCAATCGGGTGCTGATCCGCTCAGCCAACAACCCGGCCATGGTGGCCTGCTGGCTGGCCGCGACCAAGGCGGGCGCGGTGGTGGTCAACACCATGCCGATGCTGCGCGCCGGGGAACTGGCCGCAATCGTCGACAAGGCCGAGATCAGCCACGCGCTCTGCGATACGCGGCTGATGGATGAGCTGGTCTCCTGCGCCAAGACCTCGGACTTCCTGACCTCGGTGGTTGGCTTTGATGGCACCTCCAACCACGATGCGGAACTTGACCGTCTGGCGCTGGAAAAACCGGTGACCTTTGATGCGGTTGAAACCGGGCGCGATGATGTAGCGCTGTTGGGCTTTACCTCGGGCACCACGGGATCGCCCAAGGCGACCATGCATTTCCACCGCGATCTTCTGATCATCGCGGATGGCTATGCGCGCGAAGTGCTTGATGTGCAGCCCGAGGATATCTTTGTCGGCTCGCCGCCGCTGGCCTTTACCTTTGGCCTTGGCGGATTGGCGATTTTCCCGCTGCGCTTTGGCGCTGCCGCAACGCTTTTGGAAAATGCATCACCGCCAAATCTGATTGAAATTATTGAGAAATACAAGGCGACTGTCTGCTTTACCGCGCCCACTGCCTATCGGGTGATGCTGCAGGCGATGGAGGACGGCGCCGACCTGTCGTCCCTGCGGGCGGCTGTTTCGGCCGGCGAAACCCTGCCGGCGCCGGTCTATGATGACTGGATGGCGAAGACCGGCAAGCCGATGCTGGACGGCATCGGTGCCACCGAAATGCTGCATATCTTCATCACCAACCGGTTCACCGACCACAAGCCCGCCTGCACCGGCAAACCCGTCTCAGGCTATCAGGTTCGGGTGCTGGACGCCGATGGGAATGAGGCACCGCGCGGAGAAATCGGCCGTCTGGCGGTCAAGGGACCCACGGGGTGCCGTTACATGGCGGACGCGCGCCAGAAAACCTATGTCCAGGACGGCTGGAACGTCACTGGCGACAGCTTTGTAATGGATGAAGAGGGTTACCTGCATTTCGCCGCCCGCAATGACGATATGATCATCTCCTCCGGCTACAATATTGCCGGCCCCGAGGTGGAAGCCGCGCTTCTGGCGCATGAAGCCGTTTCTGAATGCGCTGTCGTCGGCGCCCCGGACGAGGCGCGCGGCCAGATCGTCGAGGCGCATGTGGTGCTGACCGCCGGGCATATGCCCTCTGATGCGCTGGTCAAGCTGTTGCAGGACCACGTGAAGGCGAGCATCGCGCCTTACAAGTACCCGCGTTCAGTGGTTTTCACCAAAGCTCTGCCCAAGACGGAAACCGGAAAGATCCAAAGGTTCCGCCTGAAAGGTTGATCCTTCTGGGGCTCTTGTCCCGAAGGTGGGGCAAGGGCTGTCCATGAATGGCGCGGAATGCAGGTTTGGCCTTGTGCTTGGAAATGAATCACGCTACTCCCAGCGCCACACCACAAAGACCTTGGCGACAGGGCAAAAGGCGAGTTGGCGGAGTGGTGACGCAGCGGATTGCAAATCCGTGTACACCGGTTCGATTCCGGTACTCGCCTCCAATCCTCCACGGCGACAAATTTTCTGAAAACAAGCAGATGCCCGCCAGTAGGCATGCGTTTGTCATGGCTTGCCGATCGATTGGCTGTTGTTACTCGCTGTCGGCGGCGGCAATGGCCTTTGCGATCAGGGCCGCGGTGCTGGGAAGGGCGCCGACAACCGGCAGAACCTGTCCCTCGAACGCGGCGCTGGCAAGCGCTTGTGGAATATCCTCGCGTACATGATCACCGGCCTGAGCGAAAAACGGCAGGCATAGGGTCCGGCGGGGCAGGGCGCGTGCGATCGTGTCGATGCCGGGGGCTTGCTCCACAAAGGCGGGGCTGATCTGGGCGCCGGGTAGAAGGGCGCGCAAGTGGGTGGCGAATGCCTCTGCGGCTTCGGCTGCCTTTGGGCCGCGGGCGGAGCCATGCGCGGCGAGCAGCACGGAGAGGTTGTCCTCGACCCATCCGGCCTCTCTTTGCACGTCTTGCAGGGCAGCTGCGGTCAGACCGGGCAGGGAGGGATCCAGCCCAAAGGGGCAGGCCATGGTGTAATCACGTCCCGACAGCCGCTCGGGCAGGACCTTTGCGGTGAACCAGCCGCGTGCCATGAAAAATGGGTAGATGATCGCGCCGTCTGTCATCACCGCATCGAGCCTGCCGGGATTGGCCAGGGTGGCGGAGCGAATATCCCAGCCGGGGAGGAATGCCGCAACCTCTGCCGCCAGGGCGGCAAAGGCTTGTTCCGGCGGCTCAGGCGCCGAAGGTTGCCCGTGGGATGTCAGAATGGCGGTCTTTGTGGTCATGGAGGCAGTTTCCAAGGCAGCGATTGTGGCGGCAAAACGATGGCGTAGGGTGACAATTAGGGCCGCTCAGGCGCCTGTCTATCCTGATTGTGACAAAGGCCGAAAGATCAGAGCCGCAGCCGGTTGCACATTGATGGGAGATGACCGCTGGAGCGGGCGTGTGCTGCCCTTAGGTTCGGGCAAGAATTCCACGCAAGCCCCTTTGATATAGAAGTTTTCGCGCCAGGAGGGGCGCGCATCCCTTATCCTGGGTTTTGTGGTCAAGAAGGTGGTTGACCTCACCTGCGGCTTCAAATAAATCACGGATTACTCTGAGCGGGTATGGTGAAATGGTATCATAAGAGCCTTCCAAGCTTAAGGTGCGGGTTCGATTCCCGCTACCCGCTCCAGAAACTCCCCCAAGCATAGATTTTCTGATTTACCGGCACGGTCTTCTGTTGATTGGTCACAGTTTCAGGGGCCGTTTGCCACTTTTGACAAGGTGTGCGTCCAGATGCCCTTGGGCGGAACGCTTGACCTGCGGGGCCTTGAGGGCCATGAACCACACTGGACCGCAAGGCTCATGGCTTTGCCAGGAAATTGTCATAAGGATCAGCAATGGCGCGCAAGACGGCAGCCCCGAACGCGAAAGAAGAGCGGCAAAGTTCGCGCAAAATCGGAGTGCTGGCGGCGCTGTGGCCTTTCATGCGCCCCTACAAGGCGCTGATGTTCGTTGCCACCTGCGCGCTGGTCCTGACCGCAGGCGTGTCGCTGAGCCTGCCGCTGGCCGTGCGCCGGGTGGTGGACAACTTCCGTATTTCCGACAATGCGTTGCTGAACCAGTATTTCATGGCCGCCTTGGCGATGGCGGCCCTTTTGGCTGTGGGCACCGGCCTGCGCTATGCGCTGGTGACGCGGCTGGGTGAACGGGTAGTGGCTGATATCCGCAAGGCGGTGTTCGACCGTGTCATCGGGATGAGCCCCGTGTTCTACGAGCGGATTATGACCGGCGAGGTGCTGAGCCGGATCACCACCGATACCACGCTGATCCAATCGGTTCTCGGCTCTTCCGTTTCCATCGCCCTGCGCAATATGCTGCTGTTTGGCGGGGGGCTGTTCCTGATGCTGCTGACCTCGGCCAAGCTGACCGGTCTGGTGCTGCTGATCGTCCCTGCCGTCATTGTGCCGATTCTGGTGCTGGGACGGCGCTTGCGAGCTATCAGCCGCGAAAACCAAGACTGGATCGCGGCCTCCTCTGGCAATGCCGGAGAGGCGCTGGGTGCGGTGCAGACCGTGCAGGCCTTTACTCATGAGGACGCAAGCCGCCTGCAATTCGCGCAGATGACCGAAACCTCCTATGACGTTTCGCGCAAGCGGATCCGCACGCGGGCGTTTCTGACAGTCATCGTGATCTTCCTGGTGTTTTCCGGCATCGTCGGGGTGCTGTGGATGGGCGCCATCGACGTGCGCGCCGGTGTGATGACCGAAGGAACCCTGATCCAATTCGTCATCTACTCGGTTCTGGTGGCGGGCTCCGTCGCCGCCCTGTCGGAAATCTGGAGCGAATTGCAACGGGCGGCCGGGGCCACCGAACGGCTGGTCGAGTTGCTGAATGCCGAGGATGCCGTCAACGATCCCAGCGCGCCCAAGGCGCTGGTTGAGCCGGTGAGCGGCGAAATCAGTTTTGAAAACGTGATGTTCCGCTATCCCGCGCGCCCCGATGTGCTGGCGCTGGACGATGTTTCTCTCTCCATCGAACCCGGTGAAACGGTGGCCTTTGTCGGCCCGTCGGGCGCAGGCAAGACGACGATCATTCAGCTGATCCAGCGGTTTTATGACCCGAACGCGGGTGCGGTGCGCCTGGATGGTGTTGTGCTCAGCGATCTGCGCCGGGATGCCTTCCGCAAACATATCGCCATGGTGCCGCAGGATCCGATTATCTTTGCCGCCTCGGCGCGGGAAAACATCCGCTTTGGTCGCCCTAATGCCACTGATGCAGAGGTCGAAGCCGCCGCCCGCGCCGCTGCTGCGCATGATTTCATCTCGGCCCTGCCGGAAGGCTATGACAGCTATGTGGGCGAGCGCGGTGTGATGCTGTCTGGTGGTCAGAAACAGCGGATCGCCATCGCCCGGGCCATCCTGCGCGATGCGCCTGTTCTGCTGCTGGACGAGGCAACCTCGGCGCTGGATGCCGAAAGCGAGCGTCTGGTGCAGGCTGCCGTGGATGAGCTGAGCCAAGGCCGCACCACGCTGATCGTGGCGCACCGGCTTGCGACGGTGAAAAAGGCTGATCGCATCGTGGTGATGGAGGAGGGCCGCATCGTGGCCACCGGCACCCATGATGCGCTGGTTGCCGAAGGCGGGCTTTACGCGCGTCTGGCGCGTCTCCAGTTCACTGACGGGCTTGCCGCCGAGTAACCTTCCTGCACGGACACATTCCGCCCCACGGGCCGGTTTCCCCTTCGTAAGCTAATGATTTGTCGCAGCGTTAAATGCGCCCCTGCCTTGACGTGACCCTTGCGCTGCGCTTGCACAGCGCGGGTTTTACAACCATCTTGATCGTAGGAGATAATCCCCCGGGACAGGGGGCAGGGGAGGAAAGCAATGGCGTTTGCCACAGTGGAAGATTGCAAGGCAGTTGAAAACGAGATGCCGTGGGAGGCGCGGGACCTGCCGACCACTCTTTACGGGTTGCTGGACCGTACGGCAGGCAAGTTTCCGACCAATAATGCAATCAGCTATCAATTGTTTTCTGGCCCGAACGACAAGGCGGAAACCCTGAACTGGAGCCAGCTCAAGGATCAGGTCACCCAGGCGGCCAATCTGTTCCGCGAGCTGGGCGTCGGAGAGAAGGACGTTGTCGCCTATATCCTGCCGAACTGCACCGAAACGCTGGTGACCATGCTGGCGGGCGCCGTTGCGGGGATCGTGAACCCGATCAACCCGCTCTTGGAGCCGGAGCAGATTGCTTCGATCCTGCGGGAAACCAACGCCAAGGTCGTGGTAACGCTCAAACCCTTCCCGAAGACCGACGTGGCCCAGAAGGTGGCCGAGGCGGTGCGCCATGCGCCGCATGTGAACACCATCCTTGAGGTGGACCTGAACCGCTATCTGACGCCGCCGAAATCCTGGATCGTGCCCCTGGTGCGGCCCAAGCTGGAGAATAAGGCGCAGCTGGCCCACGCCGATTACAAGAGCTTCACCAAGGAAATGCGCCGTCAGCCCACCACGCTGCAGTTTGCCGACGGCACCGAGGACCGCGTCGCCTGCTATTTCCACACTGGTGGTACAACCGGCATGCCCAAGGTGGCGCAGCACACCTATTCGGGGATGATCTACAACGGCTGGATCGGGCATAGCCTGCTCTTTACCGAAGAGGACAACATCATGTGTCCGCTGCCCCTGTTCCACGTCTTTGCCTGCCATGTGATCGTGATGGCAGCAGTGGCCTCGGGCGCGCATGTGGTTTTCCCGACGCCGCAGGGCTATCGCGGCGATGGCGTGTTCGACAATTTCTGGAAGCTGATCGAACGCTGGAAGATTTCCTTTATCATCACCGTGCCGACCGCGATCTCGGCCAAGATGCAGCGCCCGGTTGATGCGGATGTGTCGACGGTGAAAACGGCCTTTTCCGGCTCGGCGCCGCTGCCGGTCGAACTGTTCCGCCGGTTTGAAAAGGCCACCGGCGTCAATATCGTCGAAGGCTACGGTCTGACCGAGGCCACATGCCTGGTGTCCTGTAACCCGGTGGATGGCGAAAAGAAGATCGGCTCGATCGGGATTCCGTTCCCCTATACCGATGTGAAGATCATCAAATCCACTGCCGATGGACTGGTGGAATGCGGCACCGACGAGGTCGGGGAGATCTGCGTGTCTAACCCCGGTGTCTATGCGGGCAATACCTATACCGAGGGGGAAAAGAACGCTGATCTCTATTTCCACGATAAATATCTGCGCACCGGCGATCTGGGGCGTGTCGATGCCGATGGTTATGTCTGGATCACCGGGCGGGCCAAGGACCTGATCATCCGAGGCGGTCACAATATCGATCCCGCCGAGATCGAAGAGGCGCTGCTCGGGCATGAGGCCGTCGCCTTTGCCGGGGCGATCGGACAGCCCGATATTCACGCTGGCGAGGTGCCTTGTGCCTTTGTGGAACTGGTCGATGGTGCCAGCGCCACGGCTGAAGAACTGATGGATTACTGCAAGGTGCACATCCACGAACGCGCAGCGATCCCGAAACATCTGACGGTGCTGGACGAACTGCCGAAGACGGCCGTTGGCAAGGTGTTCAAACCGGACCTGCGCAAGAATGCCATCACCCGGATCTACAACGAAGCGCTGCTGAAGGCGGGGCTGCCGACCCGCGTTGAAGCAGTGATCGACGACAAGAAGCGCGGCCTTGTCGCGCAGGTCGAGGCCAACGGTGCCAGCGATGGCGAAATCGGTCAGGTTCTGGGGGGCTTTACTCGCCCGTGGGAGCATCTGCCGCAGGATCAGGGCTGACTCTGGTCGGATATCAGAATTCTGCACAAAGCGCCTGAAAGGGCGCTTTGTGTCGTTTTGGGCATTCCCTTCCTGCCATGGCGTGGCCTAGGGTTTGCCTCAGCAGGCAAAAGGGAGGCTTCCAGATCATGGACTACGAACAACTGATCGACGCGGAAACCTGGGCGTTCATTCGCCGCACCAACGACTGTTATCCGGCGGATACGGCAGAGCGTTCGGTTCCGGAGCAACGCGAGATCTACAACGCCATGGCCCGCAGTTTTCTGGCGCCCCGCCCTGATGTGGTCGAGACCGAGGACCGGCAGGTCCATGGGGTGCCGGTGCGGATCTATACTGCCGGGGACCCGACGCGCACGGTGATGTATTGCCATGGTGGAGGCTTTGTCGTTGGCGGGCTGGAAAGCCACGATGACGTCTGCGCCGAGATCTGCGCCCAGACTGGATATCGCGTGGTTGCAGTCGACTATCGTCTGGCGCCCGAGCATATGCACCCGGCGATGTTCGATGACGCCTGGGCGGCCTTTGAATGGATCCTGTCAGAATATGAGGGCGGTATTGTCCTCTCTGGCGACAGCGCTGGCGCCAACCTCTGTGCGGCGGTGGCCCATCATGCCCGGGGGCGGACGGATCGCATTCTGGGGCAGGTGCTGATCTATGGGGCCTTTGGCGGCGATGTGAATGCGGGATCCTACCTCGAGCATGCCAAGGCACCGATGCTGACCAGGGATGAAATCCTGTTTTATCAGGGGGTACGCTGCAAGGATGGCAAGGTGCCCCAAGGCGATCCCACCTATGCGCCGCTGCAGGACGGCGACTTTTCCGGACTGCCCGCGACCATTCTGATCAGCGCCGATTGCGACCCTGTGCGCGATGACAGCCGCGATTACCGGGACCGCATCCTCGCGGCCGGGGGCAAGGCCCATTGGATCAACGAAGAAGGGCTGGTGCACGGTTATCTGCGCGCGCGCCATTCAGTTGGCCGCGCCCGCGACAGTTTCGAACGTATCTCGCTCGCCATTGAGGCGCTGGGCCAGGAAATCTGGCCTTACGATTAGGGCTGGGGGCGGGTGATCAGCCCGCGAAATCCCGGCAGGGGACCTCTCCGGCCTTTTCATAGTTCAGCCAGCCGCCGCTTTTGACGCGCCAGTCACCATGTCCCGCAGATGTGGTGACATAGGTCCAGCCCGCATCGGGCCAGTGGCTATAGGATACGGTGTCATCGGGCAGGATCTGCCCGATCACGGGGCTGGCTTCGCTATGCCCGGCATGCAGCGCGGTCGCGGGGCCCATCCAGCCGAGGCACGCGCCCTGTATTTCGTCCGGGATCGGCAGATCCGACAGCTGCCTGCGGATATGCAAATCATCCAGATCCAGATGGTGCTGTTTGGTATTCACCCGGCAGGACAGGTCGCGCTCCATTCCCTGGATCTGCGCGACACGTTGCTGATCCTGCGGCGTCAGGCTGACCGATTTGCCGATGCAGGGCCCCGTGCCGAACACCGCCTGACCCAGAGCGGAACCAAAGCAATACCCGGCCCGGTCCATGATGGCGTTCCGCGTGTACCACAGATCATGGCAGAAATCGCCCGCGCCTGCCGGAGCGGCGAATAGGGCAAGGCAGGCAACTGCGGGTTTCAGCATGGGGGCTCCGTTTGCGTCAGCTCAGAAAAGGTTTGGCCTTCATCGTATCGGCGATGGGCGCACCCAACCGGTTCAGGATCGTCGGCGCCAGTTGCAGCTGGTCGATGACAGTGTCCACATGGGGCCCTTCGGCATCGCCGAAGTAATAGAGCGCAGTTTCCTGTTGCAGCGGGCTGCGTCCACCGTGGTGGCCGCGTTCGTCCTGTCCGTGGTCGGCGGTGACGATCACCTCGTAACCCATCTTGCGCCAGCGCGGAATGAAGGGCGCCAGCATCTCGTCCATGACCGCGCAGGCATGGTCCATCTCCTGGCAGTCGTGGAAGAACCGGTGCCCCATGCTGTCCAGCGTGCAGGTGTGCAGCATGCCATAGTTCAGATCGAACCGGTGGGCGAGGTTGGTGAGCGTGCCGAAGAGATCCACATCCGAGGGCGTCATCTGGTTGATGAGACCGTAACCGGTCATGCTGTGAAAACGACCGTGGTTGATGGTCTCGCTTTCGGGTTCATCGTATTCGATGTCGCGCACGAAATCGAAAGGGTGCCGGTTGAAGAACTCGGACCAGAAGCTATGCGCCACGGCGCCGGTCGTGCCGCCGCCACTGCGTACCTGGCTGAAGACGTCCTTGTGCGACAGGCGAAAGACGTTGCCGTTGCCGGTGCAGCCATGTTCGGCCGGGGCCACGCCGGTGTGGATCGAGGCATAGCAGCTGGCCGAGATTGACGGCAGTACGGCACGGTGTTTCCACACGCGGGCATCGCCGCTATCGACCCAGCCTTCGAGGTTCCCGAACAGGCGGCGGAAATTGCGCCACGGCACACCGTCCAGAATGATGAGGAGGAGTTTTTTGTCCATGATTGGCAATCCTTGTCTTGGCATTTGCCCGGCGGGTGAGACCGCCCTTATCGGCACAGGCCCACGCAGCTGCGCGGGCCTGTGGTGTTTTGTGACCGAGGCGCCGGATCAGTTCCCGGCGCTTTCCATCTTGCGGTTCGCGATGACTTCTTCGAGCCAGCCGAGCCGCATTTCCGGCACCGACCCAAGCAGCAAGTCGGTGTAATCGTCGAACGGCGGAGACAGCACCTCGGTCTTGCTGCCATAGCGCTGCACACGGCCCTGATACATCACGGCGATATTGTCCGAGATCGCCCGCACCGTCGCCAGATCGTGGGTGATGAACAGATAGGCGACGTTCTCGATCTTCTGCAGGTTCAGCAGCAGCTTCAAAATGCCGTCCGCCACCAGCGGGTCGAGCGCCGATGTCACCTCGTCACAGATGATCATCTTGGGTTTGGCCGCCAGTGCCCGCGCGATGCAGACACGCTGCTTCTGACCGCCCGACAGCTCGGCCGGGTAGCGGTCGATGAAGCTTTCGCCCAGTTCGATCTCATCCAGAAGTTCGATGATCCGCTTGCGCTTTTCGGCGCCCTTCATGTCGAAGTAGAACTCCAGCGGGCGCCCGATGATAGTACCCACGGTCTGGCGTGGGTTCATCGCCACATCCGCCATCTGGTAGATCATCTGCAATTCGCGCAGATCATCCTTTGTCCGGCTTGCCAGATCGGGCGAGAGCACGCGGCCTGCGAATTCGATTTCCCCTTCGCGCGGCGGCAGAAGGCCGGTGATCACGCGGGCGAGGGTGGATTTGCCGGAACCGGATTCACCCACCACCGCCAGCGTCTGACCAGGGTAGAGATCGGCGTTGACGTGATGCAGCACGTCGAACTTGGTGCCCTTGTAGCGGGCGGTAATGTTGCGGATGCTGAGGACCGGATCGCCTGATGGGGCCTTCTCCTCATGCTCGACCGAGCGGACCGAGACCAGCGCCTTGGTGTAGTCTTCCTGCGGCGCGTTGATGATCTGATCCACATCGCCGTATTCGACCATGTCGCCGTGACGCAGCACCATGATGTCATCGCTGACCTGTGCCACCACCGCCAGATCGTGGGTGATATAAAGCGCCGCCACACCGGTGTCGCGGATCGCTTCCTTGATCGCCTTCAACACGTCGATCTGGGTGGTCACATCCAGTGCGGTTGTCGGCTCGTCAAAGACCACCAGATCGGGTTCGGGGCAGAGCGCCAACGCTGTCATGCAGCGCTGCAGCTGACCACCCGACACCTGGTGCGGGTAGCGTTCGCCGATATTGTCCGGATCCGGCAGGCCCAGCTTGGCAAACAGGGTGCGGGCACGGGCCTCGGCGTCTTTCCTGGAGAACTTGCCTTGCTCGACCGCGGCCTCGGTCACCTGCTCCATGATCTTCTTGGCCGGGTTGAACGAAGCAGCTGCGGATTGCGACACATAGGTCACTTCACCGCCGCGCAGGCGGCGCACATCGCGCAGCGAGGATTTCAGGATATCACGCCCGTTGATCCAGACCTCTCCACCGGTGATCTTCACACCGCCGCGGCCATAGGCCATGGCGGCAAGACCGATGGTAGATTTGCCGGCGCCAGATTCCCCGATGAGACCGAGCACCTTGCCCTTTTCCAGATCAAAGCTGACGCCATGCACGATTTCGATATCATGCGGACGTTCGCCGGGGGGATAGACCGTTGCCCCGATTTTCAGGTCACGGACTTTAATCAGTGGATCGCTCATCCGCGGCCTCCTTTCAGCGAGGTGGTTCGGTTCAGCACCCAGTCGGCAACCAGATTGACCGAGATCGCCAGCGTGGCGATGGCAAAGGCCGGGATCAGTGCGGCAGGAATGCCGTAGACGATACCGTCCTTGTTCTCTTTCACGATACCGCCCCAGTCCGCTTCGGGGGGCTGCACGCCCAGACCCAGGAACGACAGGGTGGAGACGAACAGAACCATGAAGATGAAGCGCAGGCCCATCTCAGCCACCAGCGGTGACAGTGCGTTGGGCAGGATTTCGCGGAAGATGATCCAGACGGTGCCTTCGCCGCGCAGACGGGCGGCTTCGACATAGTCCATGACCTCGATATCCACCGCAACGGCGCGGGCCAGACGGTAGACGCGGGTGGAATCCAGAAGGCCCATCACGATGATCAGCATCGGCACGGTGACCGGTGTCACCGACAGAACCACAAGGGCAAAGATCAGCGTCGGGATCGACATCACCAGATCGACAAAGCGCGACAGTGCCTGATCAACCCAGCCACCGGTGACGGCGGCAAAAAAGCCAAGAACCGAACCAAGTGTGAAGGAAACCACCGTGGCCATGGTTGCGATGAAGATGGTGGTGCGCCCGCCATAGATCATGCGGGTCAGCAGATCGCGGCCGATGTTGTCGGTGCCGAGCAAGAATTCGGACGAGGACGGCTCCCAGACGTCACCGACGACCTCGGCCATGCCATAGGGGGCAATCAGCGGCGCCAGGATGGCCATCAGGAAGTAGAGCGCTGTAAAGAACAGCCCGATGAGGGCGGAAATGGGAATATTTTTCATTTCGGATGCCTCAGACGCGGGTTCGACAGGATGGCAACGATATCTGCAACCATGTTGAGACCGATGTAGACGGCAGCAAAGATCAGACCGCAGGCCTGAACCACCGGAACGTCCCGTTTCGATACGTGATCGACCAGATACTGGCCCATGCCCGGATAGACGAAGACGACTTCGATCACGACGACACCAACCACCAGATAGGCAAGGTTCAGCATCACAACGTTGACGATTGGCGCGATGGCGTTCGGGAAGGCGTGGCGGAAGATCACCTGGAAGCCGTTGAGGCCCTTCAGCTCGGCGGTTTCGATATAGGCCGATTGCATCACATTGAGGATCGCAGCCCGGGTCATGCGCATCATATGCGCCAGAACGACGAGGGTCAGAACCGCAACGGGCAGGGCGATGGAGCTCAGCTTTTCACCCAGCGACATGTTGTCGTTGATCATCGCAACCGACGGGAACCAGCGCAGTTTGACCGCGATCAGGTACATCAGGACGTAGCCGATCAGGAATTCCGGGATCGAGATCGAGGCCAGCGTGACAGCCGAGATCAGCTTGTCGGGCCAACGGTCCTTGAACCGCACGGCCAGCAGGCCAAGGAAGATTGCCAGAGGTACCGCGATGACGGCAGCCCAGAAAGCGAGGAAAAGCGTATTCGACAGGCGCTTGCCGATGCTTTCTGCGATGTCGCTGCCGCTTGTCAGGGCGGTTCCCAGATCGCCGGTCATGATACCGCCGAGCCAGTCAAAATATCTCTGCAGCGCGGGCTCGTTCAGGCCAAGCTCGGCACGCAGGTTGGCCAGCGCCTCGGGCGTGGCGGACTGTCCCAGGATCGATTGCGCAACGTCACCGGGCAGGATCATTGTCCCGGCAAAAATCAGGGCAGAAACCAGAAACAGCAGGAGAAGACCCAGCGCAATGCGCTGGGCCAAAAGTTTTAACAGGAGGGGCATGTTATGCCTTCACCCACATTTTGTGCGGTGCATAGCTGTTCATCAGGGCAAAGCCTTTTGCACCGTCGACCCAGCCTGCCAGCTTGTCCGAGGTCGCATCGACGAAGTCGTTGAACATCGGGCAGATCAGGCCGCCTTCGTCGCGCTGGATGGCGCCCATGTCGGCATACATCTGGGTCCGCTTGGCGGTGTCCAGCTCGGCGCGGGCCGCCAGCAGCAGCTGGTCGAACTTTTCGTTGTTGAACCGGGTGTCGTTCCAGTCCGCTGTCGACAGATAAGCGGTGGTGTACATCTGGTCCTGGGTCGGACGACCGCCCCAGTAGCTGGTGCAGAAGGGCTGCTTGTTCCAGACCTCGGACCAGTAGCCATCGTTCGGCTCACGCTTGACGTTGACGTTGATGCCTGCGGTTGCACAGGACTGCTGGAACAGGGCCGCCGCATCCGGTGCGCCCGGGAAGGAGTTGTCCGAAGTCCGCAGCAGGATCTCACCGTCGTAACCCGATTTCTTCAGGTGGTGCATCGCCTTGTCCGGATCGAACTCGCGCTGCTCAAACTCTGTATAAAGCGGATAGGACGAGTTGATCGGGGAGTCGTTGCCGACCGTGCCGTAGCCATTGAGGATCTTGTCGACCATTTCCTGACGGTTGATGCCGTATTTCAGCGCCATCCGCACGTCGTTGTTGTCAAACGGTGCAGTGTTGCAGTGCATGATGAACACGTAGTGGCCGGGGCCGCTGGTGGAATGCACGTTGATGTTCGGCGCGCGGTCAACCAGTTTCGCGGTGCGCGGGGGTACCCGGTCGATCATGTCGACCTGACCCGATTGCAGCGCGGCAACGCGGGCGGTGTTGTCGTTGATCACCACGTATTCGATGGTTTCGGCATTGCCCAGATCACCCCAGTAGTTGGGGTTTTTCTCGGCAACGAAACGCACGCCCATATCGACTTCTTTCAGGATATAGGGGCCGGTGCCGATCGCGGCTGCCGGATCGTCCTTGCCGCCGCCGGGCTGGATGGCCAGGTGGTAGTCGGTCATCAGGTAGGGAAGGTCTGCGTTGGGGCTGTCCAGCTCGATGATGACGCTGTCACCTTCGGTCGAGATGTTGGTGATGCTGCGCATGATGCCCAGTGCACCGGATTTGGTGTCTTCGCCCGAGTGGCGGTCCATGGTCTGCGCCACGTCTTCGGCGGTCACGGGTTTGCCGTTGGAGAAGGTGATGCCCTGGCGGATCTTGAAGGTCCAGACACGTGCGTCTGCGGAGGCGGAGTAGCTTTCCGCGACCTTGCCCTGGATGCCGCCGTCGTCGGCCAGCTCGACCAGGGATTCACCCCAAAGACGGATCAGCGACAGGGCAACCTGATTGGTGGCCAGCGCCGGGTCCAGGCTGTCGGTGGTGCTGCCGCCCTGCAGGCCGACGCGGATGGTGCCGCCTTTTTGGGGGCCTGCGGCCATGACTTCGGTGGACAGCAGCGAGTTGGCTGCAGCAGCGGTGAGACCCAGCGCGGCGGCACGGCCCATGAATTCGCGGCGGCTCATCATGCCCGTGGCAGCCTGACGCGCGAGGAAATACAGTTGATCTTTCATTGAAGTCTCCCAGTTGAATTTGCCGCTTCAAACAGCTTTTTCTTGATTGGCTATTCAAGATTTGCGCATTTGCGGCGGCCTAGCAAGCATTAATACCTGTTCCGCAGCGGCGTCCGGGGCCAAAGCGGCGGGACACATGCCAGCGACAGGTCGCGTTTTGCCAGTGGTATGCCGCATTTTTGTGAATGAAAACCGGGGGAAGGCAAGAATTCACCAAAAACGACATACGTATGCCGGTTTTGCGCATTCGTAGTGCGATGCCGGGATTGCGTGCAGATCTGGCCAAATCGCGGCGGCAGAAGAGAGAATCGCCCCCGACAACACGTGGGCAAAGGATCGGTCTGGTCGGAAAGGTTCTTATGCGGTGGTGTCCATCCAGATCGTAACGGGGCCGTCATTCAGCAGGCGCACCTTCATGTCGGCGCCGAACCGCCCGGTGGCCACCGGCAGGCCAAGACCGGTCAGCGCCTCGCAGAAATAGGCATAAAGCCGCGCGCCGGTTTCAGGATCGGCGGCATCGGAAAACCCGGGCCGGTTGCCGCGTCTGGCATCTGCCGCCAGGGTGAATTGGCTCACCGCCAGAACCGCGCCGCCTATATCGCGGACCGAGCGGTTCATCTTGCCCGCGTCGTCCTGAAAGATGCGCAGCTTGGAAATCTTCGCCGCCAGATGATCGGCTTCGGCTTCGGTGTCGCCCTCCATCGCGCAGACCAAAACCAACAGCCCGGCCCCGATCTCGCCGGTCACTTCGGAATCGACGGTGACTGAGGCTTCGCTGACGCGCTGAATGAGGGCTCGCATGGGGATTGTCGTCCTTTGCTGTCGATGACTTAGCCGCGCCAGTCGGTGAATTCGGGCAGGGGTGCACGGGTGGTCCGGAAGCTGTTTGCGGGATGTTCAAGGTCGGCATAGCCAAGGCTGATCGCGCAGAGGATCAGCCGATCCTGCGGGATCTCCAGCATCTCGTGCAGCATCGGCGCAAAAGAGGCGACCGCCGCCTGCGCAACGCTTGCGACCCCTGCGGCTTGCGCTGCCAGGGTAAAGGCGGCAACGAATCCGCCGCTGTCCATTGCGCCATAGGGGCCAAGTTCGGCAGGTGAGGACAGGATCGCACAATGGGGTGCACCGAAAAGGTTGAAGTTCTCCATCATCTGCCGGGCAGATCCTGCGCGGTCGCCTTTGGTCACTCCGACGGCTTCGTAGAGCGCCCAGCCACATTCCCGGCGCCGCGCCTGATATTCATCCGAATAGCCATCCGGAAAGCTCAGGTCGGGCGCATGCCCGCCCGCCATGGCAGCCTCTGTCAGTGCATGGCGCAGACGGTCGGTTTCGGCGCCGCTGGTGATGGTCACTTTCCACGGCTGGGCATTGCACCAGGACGGGACTTTCTGGGCGCAGCGCAGGATCTGCTCGATCACCTCCCGGTCAACCGGATCCGGGCGGAAGGCCCGGCAGCTGTGACGGTCCTTCATCAGGGCGTCCAGTTCGGTCAGATCGGCTGACTTCGTGGTCATCTGCAACTCTCCTGCTGTGGTGCGGCGCCACAATGGCCAGCGGTGCCACGGGGTTCAAGGCCAGAATTGAGATGGATCAAATCGAGACCTCACCGGTTGAGATACGCTGCCCGCGTTCGAAACAGGAGGAAGATCAATGGTAGAAAAGACCGAACAAAGCGGTTTCTGGCCGTCGCTTTATGATCCCTTTCGTGCATTTGGTGCCCGGGTTGCAGATTGGCTGAGCCCGGCGACCGAGGCCTCTTCAGGGGATGCAGCCTATGACATTACCATGGAACTACCGGGTGTCACCGATGAGGATGTGGAACTGACCGTGGACAATGGCGTTCTGACCATCAGCGGCGAAAAGAAGACCTCGACCGAGAAGAAAGGCGATACCTGGTACTTCAGCGAGCGCCAGTATGGTGCATTCCGCCGTGCCTTCCGCCTGCCGGAAGATGCTGATGGCGCTGCGGCAGCGGCGCATATGGAGGATGGTGTGCTTCATATCAGCGTTCCCAAGAAGGCGCTGAAACAGCCAGAGACCGCGAAGAAGATCAAGATCTCCAAATCCTGAGGCTTTTTCGGCCTTGGACAGAATGCCGGGCAGTCCGGCGACACGTGGCGCATAGCCCCGGATCGGGGCTGTGCGCATCGGCATGTCCGGGGGTCTTGTACGTCGCAGGTTTACTGCTGGTTCCCGATATAGATTGCTGCGGCGATCAGGACAGCCAGGACGGCAACTGCACCTGCGATTTTCCAGGCGGAGTAGGGGCGTTCGCCCTGAACCCGTCCGGATTGTCCGTTGACCACAAAACGATAGGTCTTGCCCCGGTATTTATAGGCCGCCAGCCACACCGGCAGCAGAATGTGTTTGAAGGTAACGTCTGAGACTTGCGTGTCGATATGCGAGATTCGCTGACGGTCGCCGCCGATATCAAACCGCACATCCCGTTCGATCACCCGGTCCATATGGGCGCGGGCCTCCTCAAAACCGTCCTGCAAAGAGATCGCATAGGCTTCGGCCCGGAACCCGGCTAGATATTGCGGTTGATACGGCTCCAGCGCCGACAGATCCCAGGGTTCCAGCGCATCGGTATAGCGTTTGGGCAGGCTTTTCGACGCCAGCACCAGCACATCGTCAAAGAAGCGTTTGACCCGACCTGACACCTGTCGCCAGCGCACCTTTGCGACCTGTTTGGCCTGCGGTTTGCCATCGACCATGACGGTTTCGGTCACGTAGTAGACCGTGCCGCGCTGGCCTGAGTAGGAACTGCGGGTGTCGGCGTCATAGGTCCAGTAGGGGACATAGATCCCCTCCATCCGGCGCCCCTTGCGGGCGTATTCCTTCAACCCGTTTGGCGCGAACCACAGGCGGCCAAGCCAGTCTGTCATGGCTTTGTGGCCCGCGCGTTCGTCGATGGAGAAAGGCAATACGCCCTTGGGTTTTATGTGGCGGCTTTCGCCGGTGTCCGTGACCACGGGCGTTGCGCAGAATGGGCATTCGCGGGCGTGGGTGGTGGGATCGAATTCCACCTCGGCCGCGCAGTTGGGGCATTTGGAAACCCGCGTGGTTTCCATGTCTGCCTCTGGCAGCTGACGATCCAGCGCGGCGCGAAAGTCCAACTCGCGCAGGGCGCCGCCGCGCCAGGGGCCCCCGTTGATCTCCTCGGTATGGCCGCAATGGCTGCAGGTCAGGGTTCCGGATTGCGGGTCGAACCGGTAATCGGCGCCACATTGCTCGCAGGGAAAACGATGGGTTTCATCCGGCACAGCGGCAGAATCAGTGTTTTCGGTGGCAGGCGGAGGGGGAGGAGGGGAAGATGGCACGGCGCTCTCTCAAATTGTAACGATTTTTTCCGGTCTTTGTTTATTTAATTGATTTTTATTTATGTTTCCCGGCGGAACCGAGTCGATCAAGGGGAATTCACGGTGAGGGTTGAGATGTGAGCTTAATGTTTGATTAACCTGTGAAGGGCTACGGCAGAAGTGTTCAGTAACAAGGAGTATGAGTATGTCTGTAGCGGCTATCCAGGATGAGATTTCCGAAGCCATCAAGGCCCATAGCACATGGAAACTTCACCTTCGCACGGGCACCATCAGCGGCAGACTTGAAACGCCTTCGCGTGACATCTGCTGTGATGACAAGTGCAAATTCGGCCAGTGGCTGCATTCGCCTAGTACGGAAGCCGGTATGGCAGGGGATGCCAACTATGTGCGTGCGAAGAAACTGCATTCCGAGTTCCACCAATTTGCCGGCGCCATCGCACAAAAGATCGAACGTGGCGATCTGGATGCGGCCAAACACGATCTGGATCTGGGCAAGCCGTTTGACGAGAAGACTAAAGAACTGACTAAACACATGATGATCTGGCGCAAGAGCCTGCAATAGTGACGACATGTCGGCCCGGCTCAGTTGTGTCAGGCCGACAGTCAAGGCTCGGAGCGCGCGCTTGGCGCCCCGAATTCAGCCCGCGGGAGGCGGTGGGGGCGGAGGCGGCAGAATGGTGAAAAGCTGCGCCAGTTCGGCGACATCACCGGCCCGCTGCCAGCCATCCTGGCCGGGAGTCCAGACGTGGGTGTCGCGCTTCAGCTGCCCTTCCTGCGCCATGCGTCCGAGACGCGCCTTGGAATAGGGCCCCGAGGTCTGACCGTTTTCTGCGATATGCCAGACGTGTTCGACCGGGGGCGGCGGCGGGGCCATCGGCGCTGCAGCGGGCGCGGGACGGGCGCCCCAGGGACCTGACGGCTGACCCGCTGCACCCTGCGACATGGCATTGCCCATCTGCTGGGCCATCGCCATGCCCATCCCCATTCCCAAACCGGCGCCCATGCCGCTGTTCGGGGTGCGGGCTGCAGCGTCCATCGCCTCGGCAGCGGCGAACTGGGTGTATTGGCCAAGATCGCCCACGATCCCCATCTGGGTGCGCCGGTCCATGGCTTGTTCGACCGCAGGCGGAAGAGAGATGTTCTCGATATAGAGCTCCGGGATCGCCAGGCCATATTCGGCCACGGTGGCGGAAATCTCGGCCGCGACCAGTTTGCCCAGATCGGCGGTATTGGCGGCCATATCCAGCACCGGAATGCCCGAGCTGGCAACGACGCGGCTGAACTCCTGCACGATGATGTTGCGGATCTGGAAGCTGATTTCATCCATAGTGAATTCGCCATCGGTGCCGACGATCTCGGTCAGGAAGCGCGCCGGATCCACCACCCGCACCGAGTAGCTGCCAAAAGCGCGCAGACGCACAGGGCCGAACTCCGGATCGCGACAGATGATCGGATTCTTGGTGCCCCACTTCAGGTCGTTGAACCGGGTGGTGCTGACGAAATAGACCTCGGATTTGAAGGGCGACTGAAACCCGTGGTCCCAGTGCTGCAGCGTCGTCATCACCGGCATGTTGTTGGTCTCAAGCATATAGAGACCGGGGGTGAAGACATCCGCCAGCTGGCCTTCGTGCACGAACACGGCTGCCTGTCCTTCGCGCACCGTCAGCTTGGCGCCATATTTGATCTCATGGCCTTCGCGTTCAAACCGCCAGACCATGGTGTCGCGGGTGTCATCGACCCAGTGAATGACGTCGATGAACTCTCCGGTGAGAAAGTCGAAAATACCCATATCTCAGGTCCTCTTCCTACGGTGTGCCTGCTGGGAGCCTCATCGATGGGCGCAAGGGCCACCTTACAGGGGCTGTCCCATGATTTCGCGGGCGATAATGCGGGTGATCGGGCGGGCTTCTTCGGCGCTCATCCCGGTTTTCAGTCTTGGATCATACAGCATCTGCAACAGCTTTTCGTCATGGCTGGTCAGAAAGGCGAATTCGTCATCGTCGTTGAAAATCGACGGGCGCGCCCGGGGGCTGTCGTTGAGCAGGCCCAGGCCTTGTGCGATTTCCTCGTGGATGCAGCTTTGCCGGACCAGATCGGGATGCTCCGCGCGGATCAGCGCGACGCCGCGAATATAGTCGAAGGGGCTGCCCTGGGCGCCGCCGGCAAGGACAAAGCAGTAATGCGTCCGTGGCGGGTTCACGAAGAGCTGAAAATCGTTCTGGCTGATATTGGGCAGCAGTTCACGGACCCGTTTGGCCACAAAGGCGCTGTCGTCCTTGCTGGCAAAGATGACGTGGAAATTGCCGCGCTTCGCCACCGCCGCAACCGGGTGGCCGGTGATCCGGCCCAGCCGCGCCGCGTATTCAGCAACCCGCCCGCCATCGGCGCGGCGCTGGCTTTCAGGGATCGAGGGGCCGAATTCTGCTTGCAAACGCACTGGCCCGGACCAGCGGCTCAGGCCGCCTGTAGCGCCGCCACCGCGCCCGGCGTATTCGTTGAAAAAGGAAATCGCTTCGAAGTTTTCCGCCAGATCCTCGGCATCATAAGGCGTATCGGGTCCGCCGCCATCGGTGCGCAAAAGGCCTCGCGTCAGCAGGTCCTGCTGCAGGACACGGTAATATTGCCGCAACTCTGCGCTGGCGGCCGAAGGCGCAGCGGGCGCGACCATGGCAGCCGGACGTGGTTTTGGCACGACGGACTCGCTGCGGCCCATGGGCATGCAGGCCGACAGCAGGCCCAACCCCAAAAGCGCGGCAAGGCGTACAGGCGCGGATATTGCCCGCCCGGCGCTGCCTTCGGCACAAATCGCCGCCGACCTATGACGTTTTTGCCAGATCATCAGGTCAGGACGGAACCGCTGTGCCGGCATTGTCTCCGATGCCATCGCGGCGCGCCTTGGCGGCGGCCAGTGTATCGCGCAGCTCGGCTTCCATCTTCTTCAGCTCGCCCTCGGCAGCGGCGCGTTTGGCCTTGCCCTCATCGGCGATCTGCAGGCTTTCCTGAATGGTGCCGATCAGATCCGCATTGGCCTGTTTCACCGCTTCGATATCGAACACACCGCGTTCCATTTCCTGCCGGATCGCCTTGTTGCTTTCGCGCAGGTTGGCCGCGTTGGAGGTCAGCAGCTCGTTGGTGAGATCATTGGCATCGCGCACTGCGGCAGCAGCCTCGGCTGAGCGCTGGATGGTGACCGCCTGCGCCAGCTGGGTTTCCCAGAGCGGCACGGTATTGACCAGTGTTGAGTTGATTTTGGTCACGAGCGATTTGTCGTTCTCCTGCACCAGACGGATCGAGGGCAGCGACTGCATGGTGACCTGCCGGGTCAGCTTCAGGTCGTGCACCCGGCGTTCCAGATCGTCCCGGGCGGCGCGCAGATCGCGCAGTTCCTGCGCGCGGATCACCTGATCGGCTTCGGCGGCTGCTGCGACGGCTTCTTCCAGCGCGGGAATTTCGCTGCTGTCCAGCTCTCCGAGCTTGGCCTCGCCTGCCGCGATATAGAGCGCCAGCTCGTCGTAAAAGGCCAGCGTCTTTTCATACAGCATGTCGAGCGATTTGATGTCCTTCAGGAGCCCGTGTTCATGGCCAAGAAGATCATCGGTGATCTTGTCGATCTGCGCCTGGATGGTCTCATAGCGCGCGGTGAATTTTGCAAAGGGCGCGGCGCGGCCCAGCAGGCGTTCCCAGAAGGTGGGTTTGCGACGTACATCCAGTTCCGAGACGGAAAAGCCGCGGATCGTGGTGACGATATCCCGCAGAGAGTCCCCGGCGGGGCCGACATCCTTGTTGCGCACATCGGCCAGCATCGCCTGACTGATGGTCTGCAATTCGGCCTGCGCGCCGGATCCGAACCCGATGATCGAGTTACTGTCGCTCATGTCGATTTCGCCCATGCGGCTGCGGATCGCTTCGCTGGTGACTTCATCCGCCTGCTCCAGCGGCTGGATGTCCCCCGTGGGATCCGCAAGCGCGACGCCCGTCACCTCCGTGACCATGGCCTCGGCTTCGATTGCTTTCTTCTGAACGGTCTCGGACATCGGTGGCGTTCCTCGGGTCAAAGTGTCAATTGCGGTCCAGGCGGACCCCTTCGCGCTGCAGGCGGTCGCGCAGCACGTCGATTTCGATGGTCAGGTCACTGCGGTCTTCGAGCAGCATCTTTTGCGTACGGGCTGCAAAATTCTGTTCCAGATCCTCCAGCAGGGCAAGGTAGTCACTACGGGCCTGCGGATCCTGGCTGCGGGCATAAATATCTGCGAATTTGATGGTCGCATCGCGCGCGCCTTGCAGATAGACGGTCAGATACTTGCGCGCACCGGTCAGGTCGCGCGGGTCTTCTTCTATGGTGCGGAACATGTCCCGGGCGACAGCCTGAAACTGATCCACACGCGCCTCCAGCTGCCGGTCACGCGCCCTAAGCGCCGCGTCCCGCATGGCGTCAAGGTAGGCTTCGGCCTCATCCACGGCGCGGGCAACGCGGCTTTGCTGGAAATCGTCCACGCCCTCCACGCCCTTGTCCTGCAAAGGGTCAAGGCCAAAGGCGGCCAGATGCAGGCCGGTGGCTGCCAGCCCGTAGACGGCGGCGATCATGATCCCCGGTTCTGCCTTCCAGGCGGCCAGCGCGGCCCCGGCGCCGGTCAAAACCGAGGCGAGGATCTTGCGCGGCAAGGCCGGTTTGCGCGCGACACGGCGCGCAGCAAAGGCGGTTTCGGCCCGCAACCCTTCGCGCAGAAGAAAGGCGGCCCCGGTCCAGAGGGCAGCTGCAATCCCGCCAAGCGCCAGACCCGTGGCCCCGTCGTTCAGCGACAGGATCAGCAGCACGCCTCCAGGCACGAACATGGTGTTGGCACGGGCGCCGACAGGATCGACCTGTGCGCTGCGAAAGGAATTGGTTTTGCCCGTTGGCGGGGATGTGTCACCCAAGGCGACCGGATCACCGGCGCCATCGGGGCTGTATTTGCCGCCATACCTCTGTGCCATGGATCAGCCTCCCACAATCCATCCGGTGCTCAGTCCGAACATCAGAACAAGCAGGGCGGCGAAGGCGACTTTCTGCACGCGGGTTCCCCCATGACACGATTTACATGCCTGAAATCTAAGGGATTGCAGGCCGCCTTGCTAGGGGGAAGTGTCGGGCAAATGCCTCAGCGGCGGGGATTCTTGCCGATTGGACGATTGCCGGGCTTTGCGCCATTGGCGCCGCGTCCCTTGCCGCGGGTATCCGGTTTGCCGGGCTGTCCAGGTTTGCCGCCGCCAGTATGGCCGGATTTGCCCGTCGGGGCTCCTTGTGGCTTGGCCTGCGATTTGCCACGCGGTTTGCCAGCGCCGCCGCCGCTATAGGGGGCAGGGGCGTCTGCCGCAGGTTTGCGGCCACCGGGGCGCTTGCCGCGCATCGGTTTGCGCCGCTGGGGGCGCTCGCTGGTGGTCGCCTCCTCGGTGTCGTCTTCGAGGCCAAGCTGATCGCGGATCACACGGGGGCGCAGTTCTTCGACTTCACCGGGTTTCAGATTGCCGAGCTGGAAGGGGCCATAAGACAGGCGCAGCAGGCGGTTGACGGAAAACCCGATATCCTCCATCGCGCGGCGGATTTCGCGGTTCTTGCCCTCGCGCAGCCCCACGGTTAGCCAGGCGTTTGCGCCCTGTTGACGGTCCAGCGCCACGGTCATGGGCTGGAAGCTCTCGCCGTCGATCACCAGCCCTTTGCGCAGCGGTTCGAAATCCGTTTCTTGCGGGCGGCCCTTGATACGCACCCGGTAGCGGCGCAGCCAGCCGGTTGAGGGCAGTTCCAGCTTGCGCTTGATGCCGCCATCGTTGGTCAGGAGCAGCAGCCCTTCGGAATTGAGGTCAAGCCGGCCCACGGTCATCACCCGCGGCAGATCCTCGGGAAGTTCGTCAAAGATGGTCTTGCGGCCCATCTCGTCGCTGGTGGTGGTCACCAGTCCGGCGGGTTTGTGGTAAAGCCACAGGCGCGGCGCTTCTGCCTCGGGCAGGGGCTGGCCGTCGATTAGGATCCGGTCCCGCGCCGTGACGTTCAGCGCGGGGCTGTCGATCACCTTGCCATTCACCGCAACCCGCCCCTCGGCGATCATCCGCTCGGCCTCGCGCCGCGAGGCAACGCCGGCCCGCGACAGAACCTTGGCGATCCGGTCACCTTCGGGCGTGCCCGTGCTCTTGTCGCCTGCAGTGGCGTCGGGACGCGACGGTTTCGCGGCTTTGCCTGCCGGGCCTTTGGGGCGGTGCGGGCGCTTGGGGGATGCGGGTGTTTTGCTCATCCCATCGCCATAGAGCATTCCGGCGTCTTGCGAAAGCGGGCATTCTACGGCAGGGAAGGCCATGGTTTTCCGTTCTCACATGACACTTGCCCTGGAAGAGGCCCGCGCTGCCGCCGCGCGCGGCGAGGTGCCGGTGGGCGCGGTTCTGATTGCGCCGGACGGGACGGTCGCGGCGCGGGCCGGAAACCGCACTCGGGAGCTGAACGATCCCACCGCCCACGCCGAGATCCTGGCGATCCGCGCCGCCTGCGCCGCAGCGGGAGGGGAGCGACTGACGGGATATGATCTCTATGTGACGCTGGAGCCCTGCGCCATGTGTGCGGCGGCCATCGCAGCGGCGCGTATCGCGCGGGTCTACTACGGCGCCTCTGATCCCAAATCCGGCGGCGTTGCCCATGGGGCCTGCGTGTTTTCACACCCGCAGGCGCACCACGTGCCCGAGGTCTACGAAGGGATTGCCGAAGCGGACTGTGCTGCCATTCTGAAAGAGTTCTTCACCGCAAAACGATAGGGACCGGGATGCAGGAGCAGGAGAAACCGCCAGAAGAGGTCCTTGTCGCGTTCAGGGTGACGGCACCGGAATGGATCGCGACCACCGCCATCGCCAGCCTGTGGAAAGTCACCCGCGCCGGGGGCGGTGCTGCGGTGTTGAAATACTATGGCGCCCGGGGGATGGGCAGCGAGGCCAGTGGGTTTCGGTTTCTGCAAGCTGCGCCCGAGAGTTGCGCGGCCCAGGTCTATGACCTGCGCCCGGATGCCGCCCTGGTCGAATGGCTGGAGGGGCCGTCGCTTGCCGATGTTGCAATCGCCGGGGAGGACGAAATGGCTGCACGCGAACTGGTGAGGGTCGCCTCTGGCCTGCATCCCGGCACGGGGCAGGCGCCAGAGGGCTATCCCCGGCTGGAAGACCGTCTTGATGCGCTGTTCCGTCTGAAACCTGCACAAAGTTGCCCGGCGGGGGATACGGCGGCGATTGCCGCGTGTCAGACCCTGGCCCGCGAACTTCTCAACACGCAGGTAGATGTGCGCCCGCTGCACGGTGATCTGCATCATGGCAACGTGATGAAGGCGCCGCGCGGGTATTGCGCCTTTGATGCCAAGGGGATCGTTGGAGAGCGGACCTACGAGTTGGCCAATGCCTTTCGCCATCCCTATGGGAACCCCGATTTGACCCGCGACCCGCGTCGGATCGGGATGCTGGCCGATCTCTGGTCAGTAGGATTTGCGGTGGATCGTCAGCGTCTTTTGCAATGGGCAGCGGTCAAATGCGCGCTCTCCATTGCCTGGCGCAGTAAAGGGCGGTTGGCGCAGGATGATGAACTGGACCTGCTGGCGGCGCTGCTGTCTTGCGCGACGGGGCAAGACCTGTCGCGCGTTTAGGCACTGGACGGCCCATGCACACCATGACATGTTCGCTTTTTGTTTCATTGGTCGAGCCGGGAGGAAGGCGATGTCCGCGATTGTCGTAGGGGAAGATGGGCTTGCCCGCTGCGGCTGGAGTGCCAGCGCACCTGAATTTGACGCCTATCATGATGCGGAATGGGGCTATCCGGTGGGCGACGATATCCGGTTGTTCGAAAAGATCTGTCTTGAAAGTTTCCAGTCCGGCCTTAGCTGGCGCACCATTCTGGCCAAGCGCGAGAATTTTCGCGCCGCTTTCGCGGGCTTTGATTGGAATGTCATCGCCACATACACCGATGCGGATGCGGAGCGCCTGTTGCAGGATGCTGGGATCATCCGCCACCGGGGCAAGATCGAAGCCGTGATCAATAATGCAAAGCGCGCGCAGGAGTTGGTTAAGGAGGCCGGATCGCTCGCCGCGTTTTTCTGGAGCTTTGAGCCGGATCCGCAGAGCCTGCCCGAGCCGCAGACGCAATCGACCAGCCCGGACTCCGTGGCGCTGTCAAAGGCGCTGAAGAAACGTGGCTGGAAGTTTGTCGGCCCCACCACCGTTTTTGCCTTCATGCAGGCGATGGGGCTGATCAATGACCACGCGCTGGGCTGCTGCTGCAGAGAAAAGGCCGCCCGCGCGCGGGCGGCGTTCACAAAGTCGGTTTAGACCTCAAGCGCTGTCATCACCTCAGGTTCGATCACTTCGACCCCGGGCAGGCCTGCGCTCAGATCCTCTGCGGATTGCTCCAGCAGGGGGAAGGTCTTGTAGTGGCAGGGGATTACCGTCTTGAAGTCGAAGTAGCGCTTGGCCGCATAGGCCGCCTGCTTCATGTCCATGGTGAAGTGACCGCCAGCACAGAGAATGCCGATATCGGGTTTGTAGTAATCCCCGATCCAGTCCATGTCTGCCATGATCGCGGTGTCGCCGGAAATATAGATCGTCTTGCCCTCGGCCTGCAGCACATAGCCGACTTCCGACCCACCGGTGCGCGGGCCTTCGGGGGTGGCAAAGGTCGAACTGTGCGAAGCAGGCACCATCGACAGTTTCGGCCCGCCCAGATCGACGGTTCCACCCTTGTTGAAGCCGACGGTTTCGACCCCTTCGGCTTCGCCCCAGAAGCCCATGATGTCATATTGGCCAACCACGGGAATGTTAAGCTTCTTCGCCAGCGGCAGCACATCGACCACATGGTCGAAATGCACGTGGGTCAGGATGATATGGGTGGCGCCTTCGATGGCGGCATCATGCTGGTCCTCGGGCAGGCTGGGGTTGCCGGTCAGCCAGGGGTCCAACAGCAGCACCTTTCCTTCGGTTTCAAAACGGAAACTGCCGTGGCCCAGCCAGATGATCTTCATGGTGTCTCTCCCAATTCCTTGATTTGTCTGCTCTTACCCTAGCACGCTGAATGCCTGTTTCCATCGGTTTGCTGTCCTGCAGGCCCGGTCAGGGGCACCCGGTCCGCAGTGTTTCGCAGCAAACTTGTGCTCTAGCGGTGAATGTGCCCTCATGGGCGTCAGAACATGATGGGAGGCAGTGCTGTGACAATGATCGGGTCGAAGGCCACCGTTCTTCTGAGCCTGCTGGCACTTGCGCCGATATCCGCTGCGCCCGGCCATGCCGAGGGCGCGGGAGGGCACCAGGGGCACCAGCAGCATCAGGGTGATGACGCGCAACCCTATGCCGGGCAGCAAACCCGGCGAATCAAAAGCCTTTCGGATGCGGACATCGCAGAATTGCGCGCGGGCAAAGGCTGGGGCTTTGCCCTTCCGGCGGAACTGAACGGCTGGCCCGGGCCTGCACATCTTCTGGAACTGGCGCCGCAGATCGGGCTGAGCGGGGCGCAGATCGAGCAGGTGCGCCAGATCCATCGCGAAATGGCCGCCGAGGCGCAGCAGGCCGCAGAGGTCTTCATTGCAGCCGAAGAACGTCTTGATCAGGCCTTTGCGTCGGGGAACCCCGATGCCGACCAGCTGCGGCGTCTGGTTTCCGAAGCAGGCGCGGCGCGGGCAGATCTGCGGTACGTTCATCTGTACCGGCATTTGCAGACGGTTCAGTTTCTCTCGGGCGAACAGATCGCCGCCTATAATCGCTTGCGCGGCTACGCGGCTGATCCTTGCGACGTGGTGCCGGATGGCCATGACCCCGCGATGTGGCGGATGCACAATAACTGCGAATGAGCGCTCCTGCGCTCCTCAGCCTTTGGCCGGGGAGGGCATAGACACCCGTTTTCGGTGCAGACCCGCTTGCGGCGCGGACGGTGCGGCGGTAAACGCGTCTGTAACACGAGATGAGGGTTTCCATGTCGATTGACCAAAGCACTGCCGCCAAAGTGGCCAAACTGGCCCGGATCAAGGTCGAAGAGGACGCGCTGCCTGCGCTGGCAGACGAGTTCAACACCATCCTTGGGTTCATCGAACAGCTGAACGAAGTGGACGTGGAAGGGGTCGAGCCGATGACCTCGGTCACGCCGCAGCGTCTGAAACGGCGCGAGGATGTGGTCAATGACGGCAATCAGCAGGACAAGATCCTGGCCAATGCCCCCGACGCCCGCGAGGGCTTCTTTGCGGTCCCCAAGGTGGTGGAGTAAGACATGAGCGATCTGAACAAACTGGGCCTGGCCGAGGCCCGCGATGCCCTGCGCAAAGGCGACACTACCTCAGTCGAGCTGACCGAAGCCTGCCTGAAGGCAATCGAAGGCGCCGATGCGCTGAACGCCTTCGTGCACAAGACGCCTGAGATCGCGCTGGAGCGCGCAAAGGCAGCCGATACCCGCATCAAGGAAGGCGATGCGCCTGCCATGTGCGGCCTGCCGGTCGGGATCAAGGATCTGTTCTGCACCAAGGGCGTGGACAGCCAGGCGGCCTCCAACATCCTTAAAGGCTTCAAGCCCGAGTATGAGTCGACCGTTTCGCAGAAACTGGTCGATGCCGGTTCCGTGATGCTGGGCAAACTGAACATGGACGAATTCGCCATGGGCTCGTCCAACGAAACCTCTGCCTATGGCGATGTGGTCAGCCCCTGGCGGCGTGACGGCAGCGATGCCAAGCTGACACCGGGCGGCTCCTCGGGCGGCTCTGCGGCTGCCGTGGCGGCAGACCTGTGCCTTGCGGCCACCGGCACTGACACCGGCGGCTCGATCCGTCAGCCTGCGGCCTTTACCGGCACCGTCGGCATCAAACCCACCTACGGGCGCTGCTCGCGCTGGGGCATCGTGGCCTTTGCCTCCTCGCTGGATCAGGCCGGACCGATGACCAAATCGGTGCGTGACGCGGCAATCATGCTGGAAGCCATGGCCGGGCATGATCCCAAGGACAGCACTAGCGCCGATCTGGCCGTGCCGAATTTCGAGGCGATGCTGACCGGCGACATCAAGGGCAAGAAAATCGGTATCCCGAAAGAGTACCGCATGGACGGCATGCCCGCCGAGATCGAAAAGCTCTGGGCCGATGGTACTGCCATGCTGAAGGACGCGGGCGCCGAGATCGTCGACATCTCGCTGCCGCACACCAAATACGCGCTGCCTGCCTATTACGTGATCGCCCCGGCCGAAGCCTCGTCGAACCTCGCACGCTATGACGGGGTGCGCTACGGCCACCGCGCCACGCTGGAGGCTGGCGACGGCATCACCGAGATGTACGAAAAGACCCGCGCCGAAGGCTTTGGCCACGAGGTGCAGCGCCGCGTGATGGTCGGCACCTATGTGCTGTCGGCAGGCTTCTATGATGCCTATTACAACCGCGCCCGCCGCGTTCGCACCCTGATCAAGAAGGACTTCGAAGATGTCTTTGCCGCAGGCGTGGACGCGATCCTGACACCGGCGACGCCCTCTGCTGCTTTTGGGCTGGGTGAAATGACCGATGCGGATCCGGTACAGATGTACCTCAATGACGTCTTTACCGTCACTGTGAACCTTGCGGGCCTGCCGGGCATCTCTGTGCCTGCGGGTGTCGATGCACAGGGTCTGCCGCTGGGCCTGCAGCTGATCGGCCGCCCCTGGGAAGAGGGCGATCTGCTGAACACCGCCTATGCGCTGGAGCAGGCCGCCGGGTTTGTGGCAAAGCCGGGGAAATGGTGGTAAAACCGGCTCAAACAAGAGCATGAACCATACGACCATAAACAGGTGATCCCGATGCGCGTCTTCGTCTCCCTCGCCGCCGCTGGCAGTCTTCTGGCCCTTGCAGCTTGCAGCCCGCCAGTGCCGGACAGCGCGGCCGGGGTGGGCGTGGACGGCGATCCCTTCGCCGCCCGTCCGGCGCAGGGCACCACGATCAACGGCGATCCACTGATCCCCTCGCCTCAGGTTGTCGGCGCGCCCCTGGCGATGCCGACAGATCAGAGCGGAGCCACCTCGGTCGCTGCGGCTGGAGCCTCGGTTGGCACTGGCAGCAATGCCGATATCGCTCGCGAAACGGCAGCAGCCCTGAGTGCGGCGCGGGCCAACTCTGGTCAGGCGCCGCTTGAAGCAAGCCCGGACAACCCTGCGCCGCAGATTGTCGGTGGCAACCCGCGTCTGTCGGACGAAAACAGCTTTGATGCGGTGTCGTCGCGCCAGACCATCGAAAGCGATGCCGAGCGTCTGAAACGGCAGCGCGCCCAGTATCAGGTGGTGGAGCCGACGGCGCTGCCCACGGTCTCTGCGGGCAACCGGGATCCAAATATCGTGCAATACGCGCTCAGCACTTCCAACCCGCCGGGCAACCGCATCTTCAGCCGCACGGGTATCAACCTCAAGGCCCGCTCGTCGCGTAATTGCGCAGGCTATGCTTCGCCCGAGCTGGCCCAAGTGGCGTTTCTTGAGGCGGGCGGCCCCAAACGCGACCGCTACGCGCTGGACCCGGATGGGGATGGCTATGCCTGCGGCTGGGACCCGTCCCCCTATCGTCTGGTCCTGCGCGAAGACTCCTGATGTCCGGAACTGACAGGGCAGGGGATGAGGCCGGGGCGATCTGGCATCCCAGCCCCAATTTCGGTCCGCGTCGTGACGGTCTGACGCCGGCTTTCGTGGTTCTGCACTACACAGCAATGGAGACGGCTGAGGCTGCCCTGCAGCGGCTGTGTGATCCTGCGGTCGAGGTGTCGGCCCATTACCTGATCGGACAGGATGGCACCCTCTGGCAGATGGTCGAGGAGGCGCAGCGCGCCTGGCACGCTGGTGCGGGCGAATGGTGCGGGCTGGAGGATCTCAATTCCCGGTCCATCGGGATCGAGCTGGACAATCGCGGCGATCACCCGTTCTCCGAACCGCAGATGGCGCGGCTGGAGCAACTGCTGGGCGATATCCTGCGCCGCTGGGAGATCGCGCCCGAGGCGGTGATCGGCCATTCGGACATGGCGCCGGGCCGCAAATGCGATCCGGGTGCCCGGTTCGACTGGGCGCGGCTGGCCCGTCAGGGGCTCGCCCGGCAGGTAGCGCAAGCGGAGGCGGCAGGGCAGAGCCTGATGGAGTCAGAGAGCGCCGATATGGCGCGTTTCCGCGCCTATGCCCGCGACATCGGATATACCGCCCCGGTGGAGGATGAGACGCTGCTGGCAGCTGTGCGGCTGCGCTATCGTCCCCAGGCCCGCGGGGCGCTTTGTGCGGAGGATTTCGCGCCGCTGGGCCAGGCAGACCTCTGGGTCTGAATGAGACCGGCTGCAACCACCCTTGACCTGTCAGCCCCCAGGGCCTAGGTGCAGCCCTGCGCAGAAGGCTGGACGGCCGCGCTGGGGGCTCGCCCTCCGCGAGGAAAGTCCGGACTCCCTAAAGCAACGGTGCCGGGTAACGCCCGGGCAGGGCAACCTGACGGATAGCGCCACAGAAATGAAACCGCCGTGCCCCCGGCAACGGATCAGGGCGCGGTAAGGGTGAAACGGTGGGGTAAGAGCCCACCGCGCCCCTGGCAACAGGGGCGGCACGGCAAGCCCCACCGGGAGCAACGCCAAATAGGGCCCCCGCGCGGGTAGGTCCCGGCAACGGGATACCGCCGCTAGGCATGCTTTAGCCAAGAGGGCCGGGTTGGCAGCTAGAGGTACGCAGTAATGCGTATCGCAGATGAATGGCCGTCCATGAGGCGCAAGTCTCGGGACAGAATCCGGCTTACAGGCCTTCTGCGCAAAATATCCCCCCGAATCCTATTGACTTGGGGGGCAGTGCAGGTAAAAGCGCACGCTCATATAGGAATTTACCGAGAGGCCCCCTGCCTTTTCGGACGCAGGAGAAGCACCATGGCGAAGCCGACGACCATCAAGATCCGCCTGAACTCGACCGCGGGCACGGGCCACTTCTACGTGACCAAGAAAAACGCACGCACCATGACCGAAAAAATGGTCATCCGGAAATACGATCCGGTTGCGCGCAAGCACGTCGAGTACAAAGAAGGCAAAATCAAGTAAGCCCATCCGGCATACAGGATTTTCAAAAAGGGTCACGCCGCGCGCGTGGCCCTTTTTCGTGTTTGGAGCCGGGTTTTCGGCGGTCGTCGCAGGCGCAGGGCAGGTGAGAGCTTGTTCGAATTTGAAAAAATTACCCAATAGTTTAGCCGCCTGTACGAAAGGATAGTTCCCCTTTTCGCCTCATTTCGGTCGTAACTTGTTTACGTGGGTAAATGAGACAAGTGGGTGATAGTATGTTCAGGCGTATCTTGTTCAGCGTGGTTTTTGCCGTGGCCGTGGCGCCCTCTCCGGAGGCGACGATTGCGGGCGTGGTGCCGGTTCCGGCGCCGGTGATGGCTGGGCCGCTGTCCCTGACCGCTGGTCGAACTCAGCAGCCTGCGACAGCGCCGCGCTCGGGCAGCCAGACCCTGCGGGTCGAGGTGCAGGGGCGGGCCTTGTCGCTCTCCGTTGTACGGGCGGGCTCGACCGGGCTCGCGGTGCTCAGCGCCCCTGCGCATAGCGTGATTGGCAACCTGCCTGACATGACCCCTGCGGATTTCCAGACCATTGCGGCGCGCGAAAGCGGCTGCAGCGTCTCGGGCGAGGTTCAGGTGCTCGGCAGCGACCGGGGCACGGTTGCCCTTGCCACCGGTCTAAGCTGCTCCTGAGCCGCCTCTCAGCTGGTCTGGGGGCTTGTGGAGATGAGCCTCAGGCGCGCCATTCCGCGACGGTCGTAACCGGCTGCAATCCCATGCTGCTCATCAGCCCGGCTGAGGCCGTGTCAAAGACGGCAAAGCTTGTGGTCAACGTGTCGATGCCAAGTGTCTGACAGCGGGATTTCACTTCTGTCACCAGTGCTTGACCAACTCCCAGACGGCGGAATGGCGGATCCACGGCAATATGATGCAACTGGATCCGTTTGCCGCCGCGCATCACCGGCAGGTGAGGCTGGTCTTCGATCTCATAGATAGCATAGCCCATCAGGGCGCCTGCGGGGCTTTGCGCGGCGATTGCCTGTATCCCGTCCTTTTCCATCCAGTCTGACAGCCAGTCTGCAATGTCACTGTCCGCCGGGGCAGACGGGTAGCGGAGGGGTTGTTCTTCCGCGTGCTGTGCATGGAGGTCCCGCAGCAAGGGAACAATACGCCCTGCGTCACGGGCAGTGATATCGGTAATCTTCATCTTCTAAATCCTGTGGTCCGTTCAAAAGGCCCAGCCAAAAAAAAAAAAATAGAAACGGCTAGGCATAAAGAAAGGGCGGATCGCTGTGATCCGCCCCTTGCTGAAATCTTGGTATGGCCGGTGGCGTTATTCGCGGTTCCCAAGCAGCTGAAGCAGCATCATGAAGAGGTTGATGAAGTCCAGATACAGGCTGAGGGCGCCCATGATCGCGGCTTTGCCCAGCCACTCCTGGTCGCCGGATTCGGCCATCTGCAGGTAGGTGTTCTTGATGTTCTGGGTGTCATAGGCGGTGAGGCCTGCAAATATCAGAACGCCGATCACCGAGATGGCAAAGGCCATGGCGGAGGACGCCAGGAAGATGTTCACCACCGAGGCCACGATCAGGCCGATCAGGCCCATGATCAGGAAGGTACCCATCGCAGAGAGGTCTTTCTTGGTGGTGTAACCCACCAGGGAAAGGCCCGCGAATGCGATGGCGGTGATCAGGAATACCTGAACGATTGATTCACCGGTAAAAACCAGGAAGATCGAGCTGATCGACAGGCCCATGACGGCTGCGAAGGTGTAGAACACCAGCTGCGCGGCCGAGGCCGACAGGCGGTTGATGGCGGCGCCAAAGCCGAACACGAAGGCGAGCGGCGCGAACATGATCACCCACTTCAGCGGCGACGCGTAGATCGCATAGCCCAGGCTGGTCAGGTATTTGTCGGCGCTCAGCTGTGCAGAGGCGGCCGACGGATCGGTTGTCACCGCGAGGCCCGCGATGGCCCAGGCGGCCAGAAAGGTGATGAACGTGCCCACGGACATGGTGCCGTAGACTTTGTTCATATGGGCGCGCAGGCCCGCATCGATCTCGGCAGTGCGTGCGCCTGCTGTAGAGCGAATGGTGTCAAACTGTGCCATGTATCATGGTCTCCGTTTACAAAAAGTCTCCCCAGTCGCGCGGAACGGCCGGTTCAGAGGCCGTGCGCAACATTCCCGTCAAATATCGGGGCAAAGCCCATACGGTTCAAGTCTGCGATGAAAAGATTTGCCGCAAAAACATGAAAAGGCGCACCATTCCAGCGGGTGCGCCTTCAGTCGTCATTTGTCATCTGTGAGGTCTCTGTCAGCGCGTCCAGGAATCCGGTGCGTCCCAGAACGGGCGGCGGGCCTCTTCCTTGGCGGCGTTGCGGCTGATGCCGATGTCTGCCAGCGCCTCAGCGTCCAGTTTTGCCAGCGCGCGCCGCTGGCGGGTCAGAGCGAATGCGCCCTTGATGCGATCCGCGAGGCTGCGGCGGGGTTTTGGGCTGACCGAGGTGGTGGAGATGTAGGTCATGTCTCTTGTCCTTTCTTTCGTTCGTGATGGTATCGTGGGTCAGTATCAATTCTGTTGATGTATATGGGGGAGTGTGATTAGGGTCTGTGGACATTCAGGATTCCCAAGCTGGCTGAAATCTGATTCAAGCTTCCAAAATGGAGGTTTGAATGAACGAAGAGCGGTTTGTGTTGACAGATGAGGTCTGGGTCCGCCTTGCGC